>CALANM010000178.1 GCA_937926065.1 uncultured Microbacterium sp. | reverse complement strand
CGTCATCGACGTGACACTCAAGCCGGGAAACTACACCAACCCCTGGGACGTCACCAACGTAAAAGGCCGCGTGATGAGGGACACCATGGTCTCACCGCTGTCGATTCCGGAATCCCGGCAACCGTCACGTGGTGGGGTAGCGGCCGAGCAGGCAGGGGCGTAGCGTCGGAGCTACCACCCACCCCCCGAGTGAAACGGGGAGGGTCCCGAACCCGAATCGGACCTTGGTGACCCAGGGTCGCCGTGCGTGGGCTGGGGTAGAGGGGGAAGGGCCCTCACCGTCTCGAGCATCCATGGTGGCCGACTCGTCCCGGTGGGGGTTCCTCGGGACACGATGCTCCCCGCCACTTACGGCCCTGGTTCCCGCCCCGCCCCTATCGGCACCGACGCTACGGGCGTAGCGTTCGGGGCATGTGGACCGTCATCGTCATTCTTCTCGTCCTCTGGGCGGTGCTCGCGGTGGTGGGCTTCGTCTTCGAGGGGCTCCTTTGGCTCGCGATCATCGGGATCATCCTGTTCGTGGGCACTCTCATCGTCGGGGTCATCCGGCAGCGGGGCCGCAATTCCGCCGCGTGATCACTCTCCCGTGGATCCGCTCCTGCCGTCGACCCGCCGACCGCCCCCGATCCGGGTGACCCGGCCGGAGCCTGCCCTGGCGGAGGGAGTCGCGCGCCTCCCGCACGCCGCGGTGGTGTTCCATCCGGGGAAGACACCGGCCGACCGACTCAGCGGGATCGTCGACGAGGCCGCCCACCGGCACGGCTGGGAGCCGACGCGATGGTACGAAACCGCCGCCGCCGACTCCGGCCGTGAGGCGGCGCGCACAGCCCTGACGGAGGGTGCAGCTCTGGTGCTCGTGGCCGGCGGCGACGGCACTGTGCGGGCGGTGGTCGATGCAGTGCGAGGAACCGGCATCCCCATCGCGTTGCTGCCGTTGGGCACCGGCAACCTGCTGGCACGCAACCTTGGGGCCCCGCGCAACGATATGGCCGGCTCAGTCGCGACGGCGTTCGCGGGCAGCACGCGCGCGGTGGATGTGGGGCTGGCGGAGCTGAGTGACGACGCCGGACACCGCCGCACGCATGCTTTCGTCGTGATGGCGGGCATGGGGCTGGATGCCGACATGGCGGAGGGCACCAATGCCCTGGCCAAGAAGCATCTCGGGTGGTGGGCGTACGTGACACCGATCGCCACCTCGATCCTGAAGAACCGGAGCTTCTCGCTGCGGTACCGCGTGGACGAGGGGCCGGTGCGGACAGCGAGGGCGCACACCGTCATCATCGGCAACTGCGGAACCCTCACCGGGAACATGCTTCTTCTGCCGGCGGCGCGCATCGATGACGGCAGACTCGACGTGGTGATGATGCGGCCGGCCGGACGCCTCGGCTGGACCGGCATCGGCTCGCGCCTGACGCTTCAGGGATGGGCACGTCGCTCCCGCTTGACCCGCACGCTGCTCTCGTACGCAGGGGATCTCCGCGCGCTCGCCTACACGCAGGGCAGCCGTTTCGAAGCCGCGTTCGATGAACCCCGGCAGATTCAACTCGACGGCGACGGCGACGGCTTCGGCGAGGTGAGGCGCGTGCGGATCAGCGTGCTGCCGGGGGCACTGCTCATCCGCACGAATGGGGAAGGCTCGCCCACCGATCGCTGAACCTGTGAGACACACATCTGCGGGGCGTAACGTCCAGTCATGAGCACACAAACACACGTCACCGACGCCTCGCTCCTGGGCTTGTCGTCGGTACTGGTCGGATCTCTCCCGGCCACGCTGCTGACGACAGCGGCCCCCGACCGGTACACGGTCGAAGCGGTCTTCACCCGTCGCCCCGCCCCCGATGAGGTCGCGGAGATCATCGGTGAAGCCACCCAGCACGGTCTTTCCCGAGCCGGCTACCCCCGCGTGACGCTCTCCGTAGCCGACCGGCGACTCGTGATCCATGACACGACGCTCGAAGAACTGCGCGACGGCCTGGCTGACGCCCTCTCGTCGCGGTTGTCCGAGATCAGCACACACCTCCGCCGCGCACAGGAGGCGACCGCCACCGCCCTGCAAGGTGTCGCCGACCGGGAAGCCGAGCGCGCCGCCGCCGTGGCCGCATTGGCCGAGTCTGTGACGTTCACTGCACACCCGCACGACGGTGACAACCCCGAAACGGCAGACCAGGCGCCGTCCGATGACGCGCAGGGGTCGTCGTGGGACAGTGAAGGCGGCCACGAGCGCACGCCTCGCCGCGAGGAGCCGATCGTGCCATGAACGGCATCCGTGCCACCGGACCTCCTCGGCGCGACGCGACGGGCGAGGCACGGCAGAGCGACTTCACCGCGCTCGCGCAGACGATACGGGAGCGCGGTCTCCTTCGTCGTCGCTACGGCTACTACTGGACCAAGCTGATCGCTCTCCCCGTGACGGTCGCCGCGGGAGTGATCGCCTTCATCTGGGTCGGCGACACCTGGTGGCAGATGTTCACCGCTGTCGGCTTCGCCATTCTCTTTACCCAGATCGCGTTCCTCGGGCACGATGCCGCTCACCGTCAGATGTTCATCTCAGGACAGTGGAACGACTGGGCGAGCCTGATCCTCGGAGACCTGCTCGTCGGCATGAGCTACGGATGGTGGCAGCACAAGCACACACGGCACCACGCCAATCCCAACCGAATCGACGTGGACCCCGACATCGATCTGCCGGTGATCGCCCTGAACGCCGATCAGGTGTCGGCCCGCGACGGCCGGTCCACTTCGTGGCTGCGTGCACATCAGGGCGTGTTCTTCTTCCCGATCCTGCTCTTCGAGGGTCTTTCGCTCCACGCATCGGGGATCCGACGCGTGTGCACCCGGCAGCACCTCAATCGCCGTTGGGTGGAGGTCAGCCTGCTGCTGGTGCGCCTGGGCGGATTCACCACGATGGTGTTCCTCGTGCTCTCGCCCGGGGTCGCGTTCGCGTTCCTCGGGGTGCAACTCGGAATCTTCGGGTTCTACATGGGCGTCTCCTTTGCCCCGAATCACAAGGGGATGCCGCTCGTGCCGAAAGACCTGCGAATCGACTTCCTCCGCCGACAGGTGATGATGAGCCGCAACATCCGCGGCAGCCGCCTCCTCGACGCGGCGATGGGAGGCCTGAACTACCAGATCGAACACCACCTGTTCCCCTCGATGCCCCGCCCTCACCTCCGCAAGGCCGCACCCATCGTGGCGGAGTACTGCAGGACCCACGCGGTGCCGTACCTCCAGACCGGCCTGCTCGAGTCGTACGCGACCGTCATCCGCTACATCAACAAGGTCGGCCTCGGCGAGCGCGATGTGTTCACGTGTCCGCTGGCACAGCAGCGACAGCACATCATGACCGTCTGACAGGAGCAGTCTCGGCGCCCACACTCAGGCGGCTTTCGCGGGTGCTCGCCTCATGGTCAGAGATCGAATTCCGCGTCAAAGACCCAGGCCACCCCCGCGCACGCGGAAACCTCCGCGTCGTCCCGCTCCTCGGGCGAAGTATCTCTCGAAGAGATGACGGCAGAAGTATGAGGGGTCACCATCACCTGCACCTCCCACCCTCCCCGCACACCGACCGCGACAAAACCGGTCGAACGACTTGCCGAGACCAGCGCCTGACGAAGGGCGTCCAAGTCCTGCGTCTCGGTGAGTTCGAAACGCCGATCATCGATCGTCAAGGTCGCGAACACAGCTCCCCCCTTCTCTGACCAACGCCGATGCGGTCATGGGGACGACGCTACGTCGCTACCACGCTCACAGCGCCCGGGGTTGACAAACAGCCGTGGCAGGGAAGCGCTGAACCGCCCGCACGACATTCGCGCGCTTCACGACTCGGCTTGAGTAGACGCGCCCCGGTGGTCGAGGACCAGGAGGCACCCTCTCCGCAGCCTCTAGCAACTGACCTGTTCATCGCCGGGCGTCCTCGACAAGCCGTCCGCGTCAACGGCCAGAGGATTATCGAGCCGGGCGCAGAGGATTACACTCCCGGAACATGCTTACAACCCGCGGGATCACGCGGCAAAACAGGTTCCGCGTACAACCCGCCACGGGATGTACGCGGACCGGGTGTGAACTCGAACGCGGAACTCCGAAAGACGAAGAAGGCCGCCTGTTTTCAGGCGGCCTTCGCGTTGTTTTCGGGTGGTGGCAGTGTCAGGCCCGGCGTGCACCCTCCCCGAGCGCCTCGAGCTTCGCCCACGCGAGGTCCGGGTGAATGCGGCCGCCGAGGCCGCAGTCGGTGGAGGCGATCACGCGGTCGTCGCCGACGATGCCGGTGAAGCGGCGGATGCGCTGGGCGACCAGGTCGGGGTGCTCCACGACGTTGGTGGCGTGGCTGACGACACCGGGAACCAGGACGAGGTCCTCGGGGACGGCGGCATCCGCCCAGACCTCCCACTCGTGCTCGTGGCGCACGTTGCCCGCCTCGAACGAGACCGATCCGACGTTCGCGCGGAGCACCTCGGGGAGGATCTCGCGCAGTTCGATGTCGGTGGTGTGGGGTCCGTGCCACGAGCCCCAGCACAGGTGCAGGCGCACCTGCTCCTTCGGCAGCCCCGCGATCGCATGGTTGATCGCGTCGATACGGATGCGGGTGAACGCACGGTACTCGTCAGGGGTGGGAGCGGGGTTGATCTGGTCCCAGTTCTCCGCCAGGCATGGGTCATCGAGCTGCAGGATCAGCCCGGCATCCACGATCGCGCGGTACTCCTCCCGAAGGGCGTCGGCCCACGCGAAGATGTGCTCCTCATCCGTGGCGTAGAACTCGTTCCGCACCCGCGACGCCGAGCCAGGCGCGATCGCGGTGAGGAAGCCCTGCTCCCCCTCCCGCAGCGCGGCCTTCAGATGACGGATGTCGGCCGCCACAGCCTCCTGCCCGCGGTAGCTGAGCGGGCCGGTCGTCGTCGGGAACGCGGTCGCGTTTCGGCCGACCTCGACGGCTTCGGCGTAGACAGCAGGAAACAGGTTGCGGTCACGGCGGTCGAGGAAGCTCGTGAGCCTCACCTCCCCCGGCGTCGACCGCACCGGCGGCTCGTTGAACGCATTGACCTCAGTCAGCGAGAGACCGGCGACACGCTGGAACGAGTACGACCACCAGGCGCCGTAGTCGACAGCGTTCGACATGGCCTTGCCGAACTCGCCGTCACCGACGAGCGTGATCCCGGCCTGCCTCTGACGCTCGACGACATCCGCGACGGCCGCGGCGGTCAGGGTCTCGAACTCGGGCGTGGACTGGAGCGTGAAGCCGTCGTCGGCGAGAGTGCGTGCCGCGTTGGCTTCGATGAGCGCCGGCGTGCGGGGAAGGCTGCCGGACGTGGTGGTGGAGATGGGCATGGTTGCTCCTCTGGGGACAGGCCAGCCGGCCACGACGGACGTTCCGCGGAAGCCGGGCTGACGAGATGGTCAGAGGCTCTTGCAGACCGTGATGTCACGGCCGCTCAAGGCGGAGGCTTCCGGTTTCCGAGCCGTACACGACGGTAGTGAACGCCGCATCACCGACGCACATCGACCGTGACACACGCTGTAACGGACGGGATCTGGCCGGTTCAGTAATACGGTCCGGGGCAGGGCTCGATTGTGTCACCCCACGCATCCATGACGT
>CALANM010000177.1 GCA_937926065.1 uncultured Microbacterium sp. | reverse complement strand
CAAGCGCCGCGGGCACGGAGGGTGTTGCGGGGGGTTACTGCAGGAGGCCGTCGATCTCGGCCGCGAGGGCAGGGATCGCCTCGTCGACCGTGGTGCGGCCGGCGGCGATCTCACCGAGCGCGTTGCCGACGGCATCCTGGATCTGCGTCGCGTTCGCGCCCAGCTGCGGCGCATCGGCGACGCTGTCGAGCGAGTCGAACACGGCGATGCGGCTGGCGGGCGGCGTCTGCTCGAGATACGGCGCGAGCAGCGACTCGTCGCTCACCGGCGGAAGCTCCCAGCCGGCGCTGAGACGCACGTCGACCATCTCCTTGGAGCTCGTGAGGAACTCCGCCCACTTCTGCGCGGCTTCCTTGTGCTCGCTGTTCTGCGACACGACGACGGCGTTCGAGAACGTCGCGCTCGCCTTCTGCGCGTCACCCGGCTCGACCGCGATGTCCCACTCGAACGGAAGGTCGCCCACCAGGCCGATCATCCAGATGCCGGTGGTCCACATCGCCAGCTTCCCCTCCTTGAAGAGGTTCGTGTCGAAGTCCGGCGTGCCGGCGCCGTCGGCGGCGGTCGGCATGACCGTGCCCGACTTCGCCGTCAGCCACTCCGCCGCGGTGCGTCCGGCCTCCGAGTCGATGGCGCTCGCCGAACCGTCCTCGGTGAGGAAGCTGCCGCCGGCCTGCTGCACGGCCTTGTAGTACTCGTGGTACGAGATCGGCTGGTAGTGACCCCAGACGCCGGCGCTCTCGTCGGTGAGCTGCTCGGCGGCCGTGCTCATGTCGTCCCACGTCCAGTCGGCCGTCGGGTAGTCGACGCCCGCGGCGTCGAACAGGTCCTTGTTGTAGAAGAGGACGACGTTGGAGAACGAGCTCGGCAGCCCGTACTGCGCGCCGTCGACGGCGTAGCTCTCGAGCACGCCCTGGCGGTATGCCGAGGCGTCGAAGCCCTCGAACGGAGCGAGCACGCCCGACGCCTGGATGTTGGCGAAGGCGCCGGCATCCACGTCGAACACGTCGGCTTCGGTGCCCGCGGCCAGGTCGGTCTGCAGCTGCGTGAAGTAGTTCGCGTAGTCGGTCGTCGTGACCTCGACCGTGATGCCCTCGTTGGCGGCCTCGAAGGCATCGACGATCTTCTGCAGGTTCTCCTCGTTCCCTCCGTTGGAGATGAAGTTCGCGTAGGTGATCGTCACCTCCTCGGCGGCTCCGGGTTCGGACGGCGACGGCGTGCCCTGCGCGGAGCAGCCGGTGACGGCGATGAGCGCTGCGGCGGCGACGGCGCCGACGATCAGCGACTTCTTGCTGTTCATGTGAGTGCGATCTCCTTTGATTCGGGTGTTGGTGAAGGGATGGCGTCGGGTCATTTGAGCCCCGCGCCGGCGACGCCCTGGACGATGTACTTCTGGGCGAAGACGTAGAGGGCGAACATCGGGATGATGCTGATCACGGAGCCCGCCATCAGCACGTCCCACTGCGTCGAGTACTGGCCCTGCAGGCTGGTCAGCGCGACCGGGAGCGTCTGCATCAGCGGGTCGCGCAGGATGATCAGCGGCCACAGGAAGCTGTTCCAGGTGTTGAGGAACGCGAACACGGCGAGGGTCGCGAGCGCCGGGCGGATGAGCGGCAGGATGATCTGCACGAAGATCCGGAAGTGCCCGGCGCCGTCGAGCGTGGCGGCCTGGTCGAGGTCGTACGGCACCGTCGTGATCGCCTGCCGCAGGAGGAACACTCCGAACGCGGTCGCGATCGTCGGGAGGATCGCCCCCGCATAGGTGTTGATGAGCCCGAGCGTCTTCATCTCCGCGAACAGCGGCACGATGAGCACCTGGAACGGGATCATCATGGTCGCCAGGTACAGCACGAACAGCGCGCCCCGGCCAGGGAACGGCATCCGTGCGAACACGTACGCGGCCATCGCGCTCGTGACCAGCTGCAGCAGCGTGCTCACGACGGCGATCAGCAGCGAGTTGCCGATGACGCGGGCAAACGGCACGCGATCGAACAGCTCGATGTAGGGCGACAGCGACGGGTTCTCGGGAATGAGGCGCGGGGTCGTCGTCAGGGTGGCGCCCGGCGTGAGCGAGGTCACGACCGTCCACACGAACGGGAAGACCATGATGACCGCGCCCACGATGAGCACGACGTACAGCGCGATGCGCGCGGCGAGCGGCTTAGTCATAGTTCACCCACCGCTTCTGCCCGTAGAACTGCACGAGCGTGACGAGCATGATCACGAAGAACAGCAGCCACGACAGGGCGGATGCCATGCCCGCCTGGCCGTAGCGGAACGTGAGGTCGTACACCTGCTGCACGACGACCTGGCTGGAGTTGTTGGGGCCGCCGCCGGTCATGACATAGACCTGGTCGAACACCTGGAAGCCGTTGATGAGCGACAGGACGATGACGAAGAAGGTCGAGGGCGACAGCATCGGCAGCGTGACGCTGAACAGGCGGCGCCACCATCCCGCGCCGTCGAGCTGAGCCGCCTCGTACAGGTCGGGGTTGATCGACTGGAGTCCGGCCAGCAGGATCACCATGACGAAGCCCAGATCCTTCCAGGCCGAGGCGAGGATGATCGACGGCATCGCCCAGGCCGGGTCCGACCACCAGCCGGGCCCTTCGACGCCGAACCAGGCGAGCACGCTGTTGACGACGCCGTTGCTCGGGCTCAGCAGCCAGCGCCACACGAGCGCCACGACCACCCAGCTCGTGATGACCGGCAGGAAGTACATGCCGCGCAGGCCGGCGCGACCGCGCAGGCGCGTGTTCAGGGCCAGGGCGAGCGCCAGTCCCCCGACGTACACGATCGGCAGGTAGCCGACGATGTACCAGACGGTGTGGAGGAACGCGTCGCGCGTCGCAGGGTCGGTGAACAGGTGCGCGTAGTTGTCGAGGCCGACCCACGACATCGGCCCGATCAGGTTCCACGAGTGCAGGCTCGTCCACGCGGCCGAGATCATCGGCCCGATCACGAACGCCAGCAGCGGCACCAGGCTGGGCAGCAGGAACACCATGACCGTCAGCGCGTACCGCACGCGGCGACGGCCCGGGAGCCCGCGCCGAGTCGTCGCGGGCCCCGCGGATGCCGCGGCCACCGCGACGTCGGGACGCGTGCCGAGGGCGGTCATCGCGCGCTCCCGGCGGCGTTCTCGACGGCCGCGACGAGGCGCTCGCGCACGAGCCGCCCCTGGTCGCCCGCGACGCCCTGCGCGTCGAAGGGCGTGGCGAGCACGAGCGCGGCGGCGCCCTGAGCCCAGCGGTCGTCGTCCCACTGCTCGACCACGACGCTCACGCCGCGCTTGCCCGGCACGAGCGCGCTGCGCAGCGCCTGATCGAACGCCGTCGCCCAATGCCCCCACGCCTGCACGCCTTCACCGAGCAGCACGACGACCTCGGGGTCGAGCAGATTGACCGCGCCGGCCAGGGCCCGACCGAGCTGGTGGCCCGCATGCGCGAAGATCTCCTGCGCCTCGACGTCGCCGGCATCCGCAAGCGCGTGAAGCCGATCGATGCCCTCGTCGGGGCCGAGGAGACGGAGAGAGCGGGCGTCGTTCACGAGCGCCCCCTGTCCGACGATGGCCTCGAGGCATCCGCGGTTGCCGCACTGGCAGAGCGGGCCGTCCTCGCGCACGGGAACGTGGCCGAAGTCGCCCGCTCCTCCCGCGCGGCCGCGGACGATGACGCCGTCGGCGATGAGGCCCGCGCCGACGCCGTTGCCGACCGTCACGACGAGGACGTCATCGAAGCGGCGGCCCTGTCCGAACAGCTGCTCGGCGGCGCTGAGCGCGTTGACGTTGTTCTCGACGACGACGGGCAGCTCGAGCGCGCGGCGAAGCAGCTCGCCGAGCGGCACCTGCACCCAGCCGAGCTGCGTCGAATCGACGACGCCGACGCCCTGCTGCGCCACGGTGCCGGGAACGCCGACGCCGACGCCGAGGAGCCGCGAGCGGCCCCCGGCCGAGATGAAGGCACGCACGGCGTCGATCAGCTGCGAGGCGGCCAGCGGCGAGACCGCGTCGAAGGGGCGCACATCGGTGCGGCGCACCTCCCCGTCGATCCCGACCTCGACGAACGCCACGTGGTCGGGTGCGACCTTGACGCCGATGGCGGCGAGGTCCTGCGACACGATCCCGAGCAGGCGGGCGGGTCGGCCTCCGCTGCTGGCGACGGCGCGCTCCTCGATGAGACCGTCGGCCAGCAGGTCGCGCGTCAGCTGCGTCACGAGCGCCGGCGACACCTCGAGGGCGCGGGCGAGGTCGGCACGCGAAGCCGCGCCGTGCGCTCCCAGGTGCGCCAGGATCGCCGTGCGGTTGACGTCGGTCTGGCCGCGAGGTGCCACCATCGAGACTCCTTCGTCGCGTGCATTCGGAACTTAGTTAAGTCGTGAATAAACCGTAAAAGTAAGTCCGGCCGCATGTCAAGCGCGAAACGCCCGCCACGAGGGCGGGCGGGAGCAGGAGTCACTCGGGGGGTCAGCGGAGGCCGACGACTCCCACGCCGAGCCATTCGGCGAGATCGCGGATCTCGGCATCCACCATCTCCTTCTCCTCCTCGTCGAACGGCACGAGCTCATGCACCGCTGAGACGACGAGCGTCTCCTTCTTCTTGTCGAGCCGCGCGTCGAGCAGTCCCGCGAAGCGGTCGCCGATGAGGATCGGATGCGCGAAGTAGCCGTAGCGGCGCTGCGAGGCCGGCTTGAACTGCTCGAGCACGTACTCGAAGTCGAACAGCTCCACCAGACGCGGCCGGTCGAACAGCATGCGGTCGTACGGGTTGAGGATCGCGACGCGACCGCCGGGGTCGTCGTCGAGGGCGGCGAGAGCCGCGGGATCGACGCGCCACTTCCACGTGCTTCCCTCGACCGTCGCCGCCTCGCCCGCCATGCCGACGCCGCTCCAGCTGCTCTTCTGCCGCGCGAGCCCCGCCGCCTGCAGCCGCCGGCGCTCGAGCTCGCGCTCCGCCTCCTCGTACGAGGGCACAGGCAGATCGGCGGGGTAGACGCGCTCGCCGATGTCCCAGACGCGCTGGCGTCCCTCGCGGCCGACGATGCCCACCTCGCCCAGGTACGAGAGCAGCTCCAGCATCCGCGGCACCTGATTGGACCCGTACCAGCCCGCCTCGTCTCTGTGGGCGACCTGGCTCGTGTCGGGGATCTGCGAGGCGAGAAGCGGTCCTTCCGCCCGCAGGCGCGCGAGCACGTCGGTGCGGAACCGCTTGTTGGCGGCGAGCCATTCGCGCGCCTGGGCGCGGAACACCCTCCCTCGCATCCGCGCGACGAGGGCCGGCATGAGGCTCGACGCGTGGAAGTGCCCGTCGAACTCGAACAGCAGCCGGTCCTGCTCGACCGCCTTGCGCAGCTGGCCGGGTTCGTACGACCAGCCGATCCGGCTCCACGGGATCGACTGCTCGGACGGCGCGATGACGGCGGTGGGGTCGATCTTGATCGAGCCGAGCTGCTCCGCCACCTCTACGATGTCTCCCGGGCGCTGAGCGTCGAGCAGCTGCGCGCGCACGACGAGACGCCGGGCGTCATCGCGGGACAGCACGTGCATGTGACGACAGTAGCCACCCCCTCCGACCCCGCGCTTCCCGTCCCCGG
>CALANM010000176.1 GCA_937926065.1 uncultured Microbacterium sp. | reverse complement strand
GACGCAGATCGGGCTTCCGCCGCCGCTGAAAGCTGTGGTGCCCTCGTCTTCCCTCGCATCGAAGACGCGATCGAAGCCGACGCTGTCGATGCGGTGCTCATCGCCACCCCCGGGCGGTTCCACGAGCCGGTCCTCATGCCGGCGCTGGAGGCTGGCCTGCCCATCCTGTGTGAGAAGCCGCTGACGCCTGACTCTGAGTCGGCACGCCGTGTGCTGGAGAAGGAGCAGCAGCTGGAGCGGCCGCACATCCAGGTGGGCTTCATGCGGCGCTTCGACCGCGAATACGCCGAGCTGCGCGAACTCATCAGCTCGCGCGACGCTGGGGAGCTGCTCATGCTCCGATGCGTTCATCGCAACCCCGCGGTGCCCGACACGTACACGCAGCGGATGCTGATCAACGACTCGGTCGTCCACGAGTTCGATGTCGCCCCGTGGCTCGCTGAGTCGACGATCCGCAGCGTCGAAGTGAAGCACCCGCGGCGGAACTCTCGGTCGCCTGAGCACCTCCGCGAGCCGATTCTCGTACTCATCGAGCTGGCGAACGGTGTCCTCGTCGACGTGGAGATGAACGTCAGCGTGGGCTTCGGGTACCAGGTGGGCACACAGGCTGTGTTCGAGCAGGGCCTGGCGCGCATCGGTGAACCTCGCGGCCTCCAGCAGTGGCGCGACGGATCTTTCCGTGTGGAGGACCACACCTCGTTCGCGACGAGGTTCGCCGACGCCTACGACTCTCAGATTCAGCGGTGGGTAGACGCGGTCCGCCGCGGAGATCTCATCGACGGACCGACCGCGTGGGACGGATACCTGGTCTCCCTCGCGTGTGAAGCCGGCATCGTCGCCCTCGAGCAGGGCGGTCGAATTGAAGTGGATTCGCCGGACAAGCCCGACTTCTACAACGTCTCCCGATAATGTGCGTATGTCAGGACAAAGTATGCTAGTCTCGCAACAGGATCGGAAGGGAGCACGGCAATGAACAGCACGAACAAGCGCTATGACGTGCTCACCATCGGTCGCATCGGCATCGACATCTACCCGCTTCAGGACGGTGTCGGCCTCGAGGACGTCGAGACGTTCGGCAAGTACCTCGGGGGGAGCGCGACCAACGTCGCGATCGCGGCGGCGCGGCACGGTCTCCGCAGCGCGGTGATCACTGCGACGGGCGCTGACCCGTTCGGCCGGTTCGCGCATCGTGAGCTGCGCCGCTTGGGCGTCGATGACCGCTTCATCGGAACGGTGTCGGGTCTGAACACCCCCGTCACCTTCTGCGAGATCTTCCCGCCCGACGACTTCCCTCTGTACTTCTATCGCAACCCGACGGCACCCGACCTGGTGCTGACGAACGAGCACCTGGATCTCGACGCGATCCACCACGCGCGGATCTTCTGGTCCACGGTGACGGGCCTGTCGCAGGAGCCGAGTCGCACCACCCACCACACGGCGTGGACGGCACGAGGCCGCTCCCCGCTGACGATCCTCGACCTCGACTACCGTCCGATGTTCTGGCCGTCGCCAGAGCGGGCGAGCGTCGAAGTGTCACGGGCTCTCGAACACGTCACCGTCGCCGTCGGCAACCGTGAAGAGTGCGAGATCGCCGTCGGTGAAACCGACCCACACCGAGCTGCCGATGCGCTCCTCGAGCGCGGCGTGGAGCTGGCGATCGTCAAGCAGGGTCCCAAGGGAGTCCTCGCCAAGACAGCAGACGAGACCGTTGAGGTCGCGCCGTACCCGGTGAAAGTCGTCAACGGTCTCGGCGCAGGTGACGGATTCGGCGGTGCGCTGTGCCACGGCCTGCTCCAGGGGTGGTCGCTTGAGCGCATCCTTCGCTTCGCCAACATCGCCGGCGCCATCGTCGCGACGCGACGCGAGTGCTCCACCGCCATGCCCACGACATACGAGGTAGAGGCGATCCTGGACGGAGCGGACCGTGACTGACCTCCGCGCTTTGGTGACGGCAGACGCATTCGATCAGCTCCGCCGGTCTCGCCTCTCGCAACCTGACCGCATCGCGGATGCCTTCGCAACCCGCACCCGTCGTCCCCTCGTCCAAGGCGACGAGCGGCTCTTCATCATCGCCGCGGACCACCCCGCCCGCGGGGCGCTTGCGGTCGGCGACAGCCCTTTGGCGATGGCAAACCGGTACGACCTGCTTGATCGACTCGCCACGGCCCTCTCGCGTCCGGGCGTTGACGGCGTGCTCGGCACACCGGACATCCTCGATGATCTCGCTCTGCTGGGACTGCTCGACGGCAAGATCGCGGTCGGTTCCATGAACCGGGGCGGCCTGCGCGGAGCGGTGTTCGAGATGGACGACCGCTTCACCGGCCACGACGTACCTCGCATGATGACGTCGCGACTGGACGCAGCCAAGCTGCTGGTGCGGATCAATCTCGCTGACCCAGGCACGGCGCACACACTCGAGGCGGCCGCCCACGCTGTCACGGCAGCAGCCGAGGCCCGACTCCCGATCATGCTCGAGCCGTTCATGAGCACCTGGTCCGATGGTCGAGTTGTGAACGACCTCAGTACCGACGCGGTGATCACTTCGGTCGCCATCGCCTCCGGACTCGGCGCCAGCTCGGCATATTCCTGGCTCAAGCTCCCGGTCGTCGCCGACATGGAACGAGTGATGGAGGCGGCTACGCTGCCGACACTTCTTCTCGGTGGCGACTCTGGTGCTGACCCCGATGAGACGTTCGCGTCGTGGGAATCAGCCCTAGGGCTCCCCGGCGTGCACGGCCTCGTCGTCGGCCGCACCCTCCTCTACCCGCCCGACGGCGACGTGGCATCCGCGGTCGATACCGCAGCCGGCCTCGTCCACACAGGCCTTTAGCCCCAACCCCATCCAAAGGAATCTCATGAGCATCCAGACCGCCGCCGCTCAGGCGTCCGACCAGACCGCGACGCGCGTCATCTCGCACTGGATCGACGGAGCAGAGCGACCGTCGACATCCGGTCGTACGGCGCCGGTGTTCAACCCCGCCACGGGCGAGGTGCAGGCCGAGGTCGCCCTCGCCTCGCAGGCCGAGATCGACGAGGCCATCGCGTCCGCAGTCCGCGGGCACGCGGTGTGGAGCGCCTACTCGATCGCGAAACGACAGAACGTGCTTTTCGCCTTCCGTGAGCTTCTCAACGCACGCAAGGGTGAACTGGCAAAGATCATCACGTCCGAGCATGGCAAGGTCATCTCCGACGCGATGGGAGAGATCCTGCGCGGCCAGGAAGTCGTCGAGCTCGCGACCGGTTTCCCCCACCTCCTCAAGGGTGCGTTCAACGAGAACGCCTCCACCGGCATCGACGTGTATTCGCTTAAGCAGTCGCTCGGCGTGGTGGGCATCATCTCACCCTTCAACTTCCCCGCGATGGTGCCGATGTGGTTCTTCCCCATCGCGATCGCAGCGGGGAACTCGGTCATCCTCAAGCCCAGCGAGAAGGACCCCTCCGCTGCGCTGTGGCTCGCTCAGCTGTGGCAGGAAGCGGGGCTTCCCGACGGCGTCTTCACCGTGCTCCAGGGTGACAAGCTGGCCGTCGACGGCCTGCTCACGAGCCCCGACGTCCAGTCCATCTCGTTCGTCGGCTCCACGCCTATCGCCCAGTACATCTACGAGACCGCCTCGAAGCACGGCAAGCGCGTGCAGGCGCTGGGTGGCGCGAAGAACCACATGCTCGTCCTGCCTGACGCCGATCTCGACCTCGTCGCCGACCAGGCGATCAACGCCGGCTACGGTGCAGCGGGTGAACGCTGCATGGCCATCTCGGTCGTGCTCGCGGTGGAGCCCGTCGCTGATGAACTCATCGAGAAGATCACTGAGCGGATCGGAAAGCTGCGCATTGGCAATGGCGCGGGTGTCGACGGCGTCGAGCCCGACATGGGCCCGCTCATCACTGACGTCCACCGCGACAAGGTGTCGAGCTACGTCGACATCGCTGAGGCCGACGGCGCGAAGATCGTCGTCGACGGCCGAGGGTTCACTGTCGATGGACATGAAGACGGATTCTTCTTCGGGCCGACCCTCATCGACGACATCCCGACGTCATCGCGGGCATACACGGAGGAGATTTTCGGCCCCGTGCTCTCCATCGTCCGAGTCGGGTCATACGACGAAGGCGTGGACCTCATCAACTCGGGCCAGTTCGGCAATGGTACCGCGATCTTCACCAACGATGGGGGAGCGGCGCGTCGATTCCAGAACGAAGTCCAGGTGGGGATGATCGGCATCAATGTGCCGATCCCGGTTCCGGTCGCGTACCACTCATTCGGCGGCTGGAAGCAGTCTCTGTTCGGTGATGCCAAGGCCTACGGCGTTCACGGGTTCGACTTCTTCACGCGTGAGAAGGCGATCACGAGCCGCTGGCTCGACCCGGCCACGCATGGGGGCATCAACCTGGGTTTCCCGCAGAACAACTGATACGGTCCCACCCGCAAGACTGGGTGCCGCGGCTTCCGATCTGGCCGCGGCACCCCTCTTCCCCCGAGGTTTCCATGAGCACCCATGATTCCCGCTGGTTCCACCGTCGCGGTGCACTTACGCGCGACGGCTGGGAGAGCGTCGTCGACGAGAGCACCGAAGGCTGGGAACACACGGGCATTCGGGTCGCTGAACTGCGGCCGAGCGACTCCCTCGCCCTGCGTGAGACCAACGTCGAGCGCATCTTTGTGCCGCTCGCTGGATCGTTCACCGTGTCCTATCTCCACGGGCCGGAGACGCGCACGGTGCGCCTCGCGGGACGGCGCTCGGTCTTCGACGGGCCGACAGACATCCTTTACCTCTCGACCGGAGCTACGGCCGTGGTCACGGGGGCGGGCCGCATCGCCGTCGCGACAGCGCCGACCAGCGTCGTCAAGCCCAGCAGGCACATCCCGGCGGCAGAGACGCCCGTGGAACTTCGCGGGGCGGGTGCTTCCAGCAGGCAGGTGCACAACTTCGGCACACCCCAGGCGCTCGACGCCGCGAAGCTCATCGTCTGCGAGGTCATCACGCCCGCGGAGAACTGGTCTTCCTATCCGCCGCACAAGCACGACGAGCACATACCGGGGCACGAGTCGCGCCTGGAAGAGATCTACGATTTCGAAGCGGCACCGGTCCGTGGGGGAGCAGACGGGCAAAGGGCCCCGGGGGCGTTCGGGATGTTCTCCACATACTCTTCACCCGCTGGTGAGATCGACATCAACGCGATGGTGCGCACAGGTGACATCGCTCTCGTCCCATATGGGTATCACGGCCCCGCTGTCGCAGCCCCCGGATACGACCTTTACTACCTCAACGTGATGGCCGGTCCCGACCCTGAGCGCGAGTGGCTCATCAGCGACGACCCGGCGCACGCGTGGGTGCGCGACACCTGGACCGAGCAGGAGTTCGACGAACGACTGCCGTATCTGAACGACAAGGAAGGCCGGCTCTGATGGCAGCGACGAAGACGATGACGGTCAGCCAGGCGCTCGTGGAGTTTCTGGCTCATCAGTGGACGGTCGACGGTGACATCCGTGAGCGGACCGTGCCGGGCATGTTCGGCATCTTCGGTCACGGCAACGTTGCCGGCATCGGGCAAGCGCTCAAGCAGGTGAACGAGCTCAGCCCCGACCTCATG
>CALANM010000175.1 GCA_937926065.1 uncultured Microbacterium sp. | reverse complement strand
TCGGCGTACATCCCGACCAACGTGATCTCGATCACCGACGGCCAGATCTTCCTGCAGTCCGACCTGTTCAACGCGAACCAGCGTCCGGCCGTCGACGTGGGCATCTCGGTGTCGCGCGTCGGTGGTGACGCTCAGGTCAAGTCGATCAAGAAGGTCTCGGGAACGCTCAAGCTCGAGCTTGCCCAGTACCGCGCGCTTGAGGCGTTCGCGATGTTCGCGTCGGACCTCGACGCCGCCTCGCGTCGTCAGCTCGACCGCGGTGCGCGCCTCACCGAGCTCCTCAAGCAGCCGCAGTACTCGCCGTACCCGGTGGAGGAGCAGGTCGTCTCGATCTGGGCCGGCACCAACGGCAAGCTCGACAGCATCGCGGTGGAGGACGTCCTTCGCTTCGAGCGCGAGCTGCTCGACTACCTCAAGCGCAACACGACGATCCTCGACACCCTGCGTGAGACGAACGTGCTGGACGACGACACTCTCGCCGAGCTCGACAAGGTCACCGACGCTTTCGTCCTGGAATTCCAGGGCGGCAAGGGTCAGGCGATCAACGCGCCCGGTCACGAGGAGGTCGCCGCAGCCGACGCCGAAGACGTGAACCAGGAGAAGATCGTCAAGGGCCGCCGCGGCTGACGCCGCGCAACGTCTGAAACGCAGAACTCATGGGCGCACAACTCCGGGTCTACAAGCAGAAGATCTCCTCTGCTCAGACGACCAAGAAGATCACGAAGGCGATGGAGCTCATCGCGGCTTCGCGCATCCAGAAGGCGATGGCGCGCGTTCGCGCGTCGTCTCCCTTCGCGCGTGCCGTGACGAGGGCTGTCTCCGCCGTGGCCACGCACTCGAATGTCCAGCACCCGCTCACGACAGAGCGCGAGACCATCCGCCGGTCGGCGGTCGTGGTCTTCGCCTCCGACCGCGGACTTGCGGGCGCGTTCAACTCGCAGATCCTCCGTGAGGCTCTGCAGTTGGGCGAGCTGCTCCGCAGCGAGGGTCGCGAGCCGGTGTTCTACCTCGTCGGGCGCAAGGCCGTCGGCTACTTCCAGTTCCGGCAGATGCCGTGGGCGGGGGAGTGGACGGGCGACACCGACACACCGCACTTCAACACCGCGGAGCAGATCTCCGCGGCGCTCCTCGAGGCCTACGACCTCGGCGGCGAAGACGGCGGCGTCGACGAGATCCACCTCGTCTACAACCGGTTCGTCAGCATGATGACGCAGTCGCCCGAGACCGTGCGCCTGCTTCCGCTCGAGGTCGTCGAAGCCGACGAGGCCGAAGCGTCGTCCGCGCAGGTGTACCCGCTGTACGAGTTCGAGCCGAGCCCCGAGGTCGTGCTCGACGCGCTGCTGCCGGTGTACGTGCAGAGCCGTGTCTTCAACGCCCTCCTGCAGTCGTCGGCAGCCAAGCACGCCGCGACGCAGAAGGCGATGAAGTCGGCGAGCGACAACGCCGACAAGCTCATCACCGACTACACCCGACTGCGCAACAACGCACGCCAGGCCGAGATCACTCAGCAGATCGCCGAGATCGTCGGCGGCGCCGACGCCCTGGCCAAGTAACAGCTGAACCGCACTGCGCAAGCAAGACCACACCGAAAGAGACAGAGAATGACCACCACCGCCACCGCTGAAGCGACCACGGTCGTCGGTCGCGTCGCGCGCGTCACCGGCCCCGTCGTCGACATCGAGTTCCCGCACGACTCGATCCCCGACATCTACAACGCGCTCAAGACGACGATCACGATCGGCGACGAGTCGACCGAGATCACGCTCGAGGTCGCGCAGCACCTGGGCGACGACCTCGTGCGCGCCATCTCCCTCAAGCCGACCGACGGCATGGTCCGCGGTCAGGAGGTGCGCGACACCGGCGGACCCATCACGGTGCCCGTCGGTGACGTCACCAAGGGCCGCGTGTTCAACGTCACCGGTGACGTGCTGAACGCCGAGCCGGGGGAGACCATCGAGGTCACCGAGCGCTGGGGCATCCACCGTCCCGCCCCGAACTTCGACCAGCTCGAGTCGAAGACCCAGATGTTCGAGACCGGCATCAAGGTCATCGACCTGCTGACCCCCTACGTCCAGGGTGGAAAGATCGGTCTGTTCGGTGGTGCGGGCGTCGGAAAGACGGTCCTCATCCAGGAGATGATCCAGCGCGTCGCGCAGGACCACGGTGGTGTGTCGGTGTTCGCCGGTGTCGGTGAGCGCACCCGCGAGGGCAACGACCTCATCCACGAGATGGAAGAGGCCGGCGTCTTCGACAAGACCGCCCTTGTGTTCGGTCAGATGGACGAGCCGCCGGGGACGCGTCTTCGCGTCGCCCTCTCGGCGCTGACGATGGCGGAGTACTTCCGCGACGTTCAGAAGCAGGACGTGCTGCTCTTCATCGACAACATCTTCCGCTTCACGCAGGCCGGCTCCGAGGTCTCCACGCTGCTGGGCCGCATGCCCTCGGCCGTGGGTTACCAGCCGAACCTGGCCGACGAGATGGGTGTGCTGCAGGAGCGCATCACCTCGACGCGTGGTCACTCGATCACGTCGCTTCAGGCGATCTACGTCCCTGCCGACGACTACACCGACCCGGCGCCGGCGACGACGTTCGCCCACCTGGACGCCACGACGGAGCTCTCGCGTGAGATCGCGTCGAAGGGTCTGTACCCCGCCGTCGACCCGCTGGCTTCGACGAGCCGCATCCTCGACCCGCGTTACATCGGTGAGGACCACTACCGCGTGGCCACCGCCGTGAAGCAGATCCTCCAGAAGAACAAGGAGCTCCAGGAGATCATCGCGATCCTCGGTGTCGACGAGCTCTCCGAAGAGGACAAGGTCGTCGTGGCTCGCGCCCGCCGCATCCAGCAGTTCCTGTCGCAGAACACCTACATGGCGAAGAAGTTCACCGGCGTCGAGGGCTCCACGGTCCCGATCAAGGAGACCATCGAGTCGTTCGACGCGATCGTCAAGGGCGACTTCGACCACGTCGCCGAGCAGGCCTTCTTCAACGTCGGCGGCATCTCCGACGTCGAAGAGCGCTGGGCGCAGATCCAGAAGGAGAACAGCTGACATGGCGCTGACTGTCACCCTCGTCTCCGCGGAGGAGGAGGTCTGGCACGGCGAGGCGAGCCTCGTCGTCGCGAAGACCGTCGAGGGCGAGATCGGCTTCATGACCGGTCACGAGCCGGTTCTCGCGATCCTCGCCGAGGGCCAGGTCCGCATCACGCAGGCGGATGGCTCGAAGGTCGTCGCCAGCGCGCAGGACGGCTTCCTGTCGATGGAGAACAACGTTCTGACAATCGTCGCAGGCCACGCAGCCCTGCAGTCCTGACAGCCTCTTCACGACGCCGCCCGGTTCCACGCCGGGCGGCGTCGTCGTGTCCGCCCGATCACGACTCCTGGAGCGCCCATGCTCATTCTCCTTCCTCCGTCGGAGACCAAGCGTCCCGGCGGCACGGGCGCGCCGCTGGACGCAGCGCGGTTCTCGCTCCCGGCGCTCGCCCCACAGCGGGAGACCGTCATCGATGCGCTCGTGGCGCTGAGCGGCGATGAGGCGGCCGCGATGCGCGTGCTCAAGCTGAGCGAGCGTCAGCGCGGCGACGTGACGGCCAATGCCGCACTCCGCACGTCTCCGACGATGCCCGCCGTTGACCGCTATACCGGCGTGCTGTTCGACGCTCTCGAGGCCGCGACGCTCCCGGGGGCGGCCCGCCGGTGGCTGGGGGCGCACGTGCTCATCCACTCCGCCCCGTTCGGCCCGGTCGGCGCCCTTGACCCGATTCCGGCGTATCGCCTCGCGGCCGGAACGAGCGTTCCCGGGCTTCCTCCTCTGAAGCGCATGTGGGCGGATGCCGTGACAGCTGCGCTCGCTGATGAGGCCCCGGCGTTCGTCCTCGATCTGCGTTCAGAGGCGTACGCAGCGCTCGGCCCTGTTCCGGCTCAGACCCGGAGCGCCTACGTCCGTGTGCTGACCGAGGGGCCCGACGGCTCGACGCGCGCGCTCAACCACTTCAACAAGCATGCGAAGGGCGAACTCGTGCGGGCGCTGGCGCAGTCACGGCCGCGCGTGGCATCCCTGGAAGGCTTCCTGCGCTGGGCGAGGGAGTCGGGGTGGACGGTGCGCTCCGGCGCCCCGGGCGAGGTGGATCTGATCGTGTGACGCTGCCGTGTCAGCGGTGAGCGGTGTTCTGGGCCGTCTGCTCGGTGTTCTCCGCGATGGCGATCAGCGCGACGACCGACTCGATGACGAAGCGCAGCACGACGACCGCGATGAACGCGAGGATGGGCACGATGATCACCGTCGACGCGATGAGCGCGATGCCGCCGCCGAGGTTCCACCAGAGGGCGCGGATCCCGGCGATGATGCCGCCGAAGAAGGTGGCGATGAACGCGATGCCGATCGCGACGAGTCCGACGAGGTAGAACGCGCTGGCGAGCCGTCGGGTGATGAACGTCGTGAAGGAGATGTCGAACAGCGCGGAGAGGAATCCGCGACCGATGTCGTCGAGGTCGCCTGACAGCGTCGGCACGCCGGTGTCGTCGATGACCTCGGTGGAAGGACCGGCGGCGGTCGTCTTCGTGGGCGCTGCGGCGTCTGCGGCTGCCTGCGAGGCGGGGCGTTCGGGCAGCGGCGGCGGTGTGGGGGTGGCGTCGGTCATGGCGGTCCCTTCCGTGAAGCCTTGTGCGCCAGGCTAGCGAGTCCCCTCCGCTGCCGCGACGGCCCTTGCGCGGCACCGGCGTCCCTGCTCTCGCCACCGCACTGGGTGCTCGCTAGCATGGGCCCCACCGAAGCATCGGCCACGGTGCGTCGTCGGCACTCCTCGGAAAGGACCGAGATGTACGTCACGAGTTACTACAACCCCGATGGTGGAGCGATCGCGCTCTTTCTCGCCTTCGGATTCTTCGCCTTCGTGCTGGCTGTCGGCTTCTACGTGCTGAGCGCCTTCTTCCTGATGAAGATCTTCGACAAGGCCGGCGTACAGGGCCGGTGGCGCGCGTGGGTGCCGATCTACAACTTCATGGTGTTCACCAAGCTCGGCGACCTGAACCCGTGGCTCGTGCTGATCGCCGCCGCGGCCGTCGCAGTGCTCGGCTGGATCCCCGTGCTGGGCTCGATCATCACGCTGCTGCCGCTCATCGTGACCCTCGCGGCCGCGTGGCGCGTGGGACTCAAGCTGCAGAAGGACGTTCCCTGGGTCATCCTGTACTTCTTCCTCTCGATCGTCTGGCTCGGCATCAACGCGTTCGACAGCTCGCGATGGAACCCGAACGTCGCGCCGGCCCCGTGGGCGAACAACGGGTTCCTCGCCGATACGACCGACTGGGCCGGCGTCCCGCGGCAGACCTCCACGGGGGGCTACGCTCCACCGCCCTCCGATCCCGCCACCCCGTATGGAGCGCCTCCCGCTCCGTATGGGGCGCCGCCGGCAGGCAGCGGACCGGCGCCCTACACGCCGCCGCCCGCGGCGCCGTC
>CALANM010000174.1 GCA_937926065.1 uncultured Microbacterium sp. | reverse complement strand
CGGCACGGTGCGCTTGACCTCGGCGATGTGCTGGCCGCAGCCGGCCCAGGTGGTCTTGCCGCAGGTCTTACAGGTCACAGCTCGGCACATGGATTGCTTCTTCCTTCGAGGGCTGTCTGTCGGTTGGTCGTGAGGATCGCTCGTTCAGGCGAGCGTGAGGAACAGCTTCTCCAGCTCCTCGGTGGTGATGTCGTCGGCACGGTTGGTGCCGTCGGGGTCGGCGATGCAGTCCTTCATCGCGGTGGAGATGATCGCGAACCCGGCACGGTCAAGCGCCGAGGAGACCGCCGCGAGCTGGGTCACCACCTCCCGGCACGACCCGCCGCCTTCGACCGCGTCAATGACGGCGTTGAGCTGGCCGCGGGCGCGGCGGAGCCGGTTGAGGATGCGGCGCTGGGCGTCGGGGTCACTCGTGGACATGAGAACTCCTGTTCGGGACGGGGGCGCTCGTCAGGTCGACGTGCTGCCGGGCATCGGGGATGTCGAGTGTGTGCTGCGGCGTCTGAGGCTGCCGACGAGTGGTGAGCCAGCTCGTCGGGCATGTTCCAGTGACCGCCATGACCGCGATGACGGTGGCCATCACGCCGGCGGCTACCGCGATCGCCGGGTCCGTCGACAGCATGGATGCACCGAACGCGCCGACGATCAGGGCGACGGCTCCACGGCTCAGCCGCCCCCATACGCCGGCGCGGCATGCCGGGGCGCAGGTGAGCTGTCGGTCAGACATAGGCGAAACTCCTCTGACTGTCAGGAACGTCGTCGAGTGGGTGGTCGGCCCAAAAGCCCAGGATCGGCAGCGAGCTCTCCTCGACCACCCGGGTCGGGTTCTCTCGCCTGATCTCGGTCGCGCCCATGACTCCACTATACCCCCGGGGGTATCGCGATCTCAACTTTGTCATCGCAGCGTCGCGAACGAGGTCTCCGCGACAGAGGCAAGCGGACTCTCCGGACGGTTGTGCAGCGCCCGCCGATCGCTCCTCGCGCAGCCCACTCCTCTCGGACCGCGTGGGCCGCAGAGGTCACGAACCGGGCGGGAGGCGGCTACCCCACGGCGGCCGGCGAAGACAGGCTGAACCATACGACTATGCGAGATAGTAACTATCATGGATAGTCGAACATGAGGTTGGTCAACGTGCGGAACGGGGTTCGGAGCATGCGGGAGACAGTCGGACGGAGTAAGCCACCGCCGCGGCGCTGGCATGGGTTCCTCAGCGCGGCGGCGGGGACGGTCCTCGTCCTCGCTGGCGGGGCGCTGCTGGTAGGCCTTCTCGCCGCGCCGGAGCGGGTCGAGTATGTGTACGGGACGGTGAAGACGGCGGTCACGGGAAGCATCCATGCCGCGCGGGAGGACGCGTTCGGAGACCTGCCCACCGTGGACTTGGGCGCCACGGGTGGCGTGCACGAACTAGACGGCTGCGACGGAACGTTCACGGAGATGAGTTCCTACGAGCGGGAGGGCGTTCCGCCGGTATGGGCAGCTCACAACAATTGTCAAGGCGACGTCCTGCTCCCCTGGGAGATAGGCCAACGGGTGCAGGTCGAGGGTAGCGATCAGGTGTATCAAGTGGTTGATATCCGCCACACGCCAAAGACCTGGGCGACCACCGATGACCTACTTGGCCTCGACGGTTCATTCGCCTTGCAGACATGCTTCTACGGCGAGGACCGGATGAAGTTCGTTGGGCTCGAACCGGTCGATTAGTCGCGGGATTGTCGAGACCCGCCCGTCGCGCAGTCCTCAGCGCGGTCCGTCTGGTGCCCGCGAAAGAGGTGGTCAGGAATCCCATCCCCGGAATGCGGTTGATGAGCCCGAATCGGTCGCGGCGTCGAACCAACACGAGTCCTGCAGTCTCCGCGGTTTCGCACCCATCCTCGCCCGGAACCGCATCATCGTCCAGCCGGTCGGGCCGTTGGCCTACGACTGCGTTCAGGTCATCGTCGTTCGCGATGGAAGCGCTATCCTGTTTAGCGAGTTCAAGCAGAAGCTGGTCAAGTTTGGGGACGTGATTCTCCTGGGGGCCAACACACTGCTTGGGGGTGAGCCCGAGGGTCGTGCAACTGTGACGACGGTCTATCTCGACACCGACTACTTGATTGACCAGATTTTCTGGCAACACGTCGGCATATTACGGGACCGCCTCGACGCGCAGTGCTTTGCCGAGACTATGTATGCCGAGCCTGCGCAGGTACTTCATATCGGCGAAGATCGAGCGGGTATGCTGATGCCGCGTCTCGATGAGCTGGTTGCTCTCAGTATCGATGGCCGATTCGCGGAGAACTTCAATCGAATGCAGGCATTGTGGTTCAGCATCGCTCATGTCGTGACTCCCTTTGTCAAGACCTCACCGATCCGTACATCCCCGACGCAGCGCGCGACCGCGATACCCTCCCTACCTCGTGTTCGTCGGTTTGCGCCATTGCGCACAGAAGCGCGCAAGGTCGCTGAACTCTTACGGACGGACCCGGCGCGGCGTTGGTCCGTGTCGGACTTGGCAGATGAAGTACATCTGTCGAAGTCACAGGTCAACCGCATCTTCGTTGAGGCGTACGGGAAGTCACCGATCGCTTACCTGACCATGCAGCGAGCCGAGCGGATGGCGCATCTTCTACGCACGACGTCCCGCTCTGTTGCGGCGATCGCTCAGGAGGTGGGCTGGAGCGATCCTGACTTCGCCGCTCGCCAGTTCCGCCGCGGCGTCGGCCTTACTCCCAGCGACTACCGGACGATGCATCGGGTGACGTCCACGCAAGTGGCCGGGTGAAGGACGCATCTGTCCGGGTGATAGCCGCGGGATCGGTGGCCGCAGGCCCCAGGGCCAGTTCCGATCCGGTAGGCCGGTAGAGACTCGTCGGGTTCGTCGCGGAGCTGACGGTCGCCAGTCTTGTTCCGTCGTCCGTCTTGTCTTCCTGATCCGCCCGGCGTACCTCGCGGTCGCACGGTTACTCCCACTCGGAGTGGCCCTGGCGGAGGGAGGTCAGGCGATGGCTGCGAACGAGGACAAGCAGGCGGCGCGGCAAGTGACGCTCGATGCGCTGGAAGAACGCATCGTGCGTTCGGTCGAGGAACTGGTGTCGGGCGATGACTGGCGGCGTGCGATCGAGTTCGCCGCGAGGTTCCGGACCCGCTCGTTCAACAACACGCTGTTGATCTGGGCGCAGCATCTCGAAGCCTACGAACAGGGCCGGGTGCCGACACCGACGCCGACCTGGGTTGCCGGGTACAACGACTGGCAGAAGATGGGCCGCTGGCCGGAGAAGGACGGCGGCTATCGGATTCGCGGTCCGGTCAAGGCGAGGTTCGCATCGGCGACCCCGCGCGATCCGGCGTCGTGGCGGCGGCTCGGGAAGTGGGAGAAGCCCCGACCGGGCGAAGTCGTGCGCAGGCGGATCGTCAGCGTCGTCCCGGCCTATGTGTGGGACGTGTCGAGGACGCACGGCGCACCGCTTCCCGAGCTGCCCCGTCCGAGGCTGCTGGAAGGCGAAGCCCCGGCCGGGCTGTGGGAGGGCCTGACCGAGCAGGCGGAGTCGCTGGGGTTCGAGGTGCTGCGGATGCCGCGCGACCGCATCGAACGGGGCGCGAACGGCTGCATCGACTTCGAGACCCGGCAAGTGATGGTCTGCGCGGACATGGACCCGGCCGCGCAGGTCAAGACCCTCGCGCACGAGCTGGCGCACGTCCGGCTGGACGGCCCGAATCAGCGGGACGACGCCCGCGAGCATCGAGGAATCAGCGAGGTACGCGCGGAGTCGGTCGCGTTGATGATCGCCGCCGCACACGGCATGGACACCAGCGACTACACGATCCCGTATGTCGCCGGATGGGCGAGCAACGTGGACGGGAAAGACCCCGTGGCGGTGGTCCGCGCCACGGGCGAGCAGGTGCGCAGCACCGCATTCGACATTCTCGACAAGCTCGACACCACACAGCTCGGGAACGGCAACCCGCTGTCCCTGCGTGTCGATGGCCCGGAGCACACGCCGCAGGCCCAGGAGACGCCAGAGCAGGCCGCGCGCCAGGTCGAGCCGCTGCCG
>CALANM010000173.1 GCA_937926065.1 uncultured Microbacterium sp. | reverse complement strand
GGCGCGACCGCGTCAGGCGCGGGGCGGTTCGCCCGTGCCCGGCGCGGATGCCTCGCCGCCGGATGCCGTCCCGCCGTCGGCGGCTTCGTCAGCGGCTTCATCGCCGAGCAGCACGGGCTTGTCGACGCGCTTGCCGAAGTCGGCGGGATCGACGGCCAGCAGCAGGAGCGCAATCGTCACGAGGGTGACGATGAAGACGATGCCCGCCACGACGCCTGCGACGACCCACGCCTTGACGTGCGGCTCGAGTTCACCAGCGGGCACGACCCGCGGCTGCTGGAAGATGCCCATCGAGACGAGTGTGATCACTCCGCCGAAGACGGCGGCCACGAAGGCGAGGCCGAGCAGCTGAGCCGGCTTCATGATGTCACGGCGGTTCGGGCGCGAGTCGGTCATGCGGGGTCTCCTGCCGTCTCAGGGGTGTCGGCCGGGTTCTCGTCGGCTGCCGCGTCTTCGGGCCGTCGCGGCGAGAAGCCCGCGATGCCGAGGAACACCGCGACGACGGCCGCGTAGCCGCCGAAGATGCCGACGCCGATCGTGATGCCGGTGAGCTCGAAGCTGCGACCGGCCTCTTCGATGAAGTAGTCGAGACTGTACGCCGGGTTGACCAGCAGCAGGCCGAGGGCGAGCGCGATCGTGATGGCGCCGATGAGGATCGCGTCGCGCGCGGCCGTGTCGGTGCGACGACGGCGGACGCCGGAGATCAGCTCGACGGCGCCGGCCGCGAGGGCCCACACGATCACGACGATGAAGAACAGCTCGGTCGTGCGGATGGCGGGGATTCCGGCGACCATGCCCGCGGCGAGGGTGACGATGCCCAGGGTGACGGCGGTGGCGCGGCTGCCCGCGGCATACACGAGCCAGGCGGAGATGAGGAGCACGAGCGCCGTCGCCATGGCCCACCCGCTGAAGACGGCGAGGCCCACCGACGCGGAGTGATCGGGCGAGAACGTGATCATGATCGCGGCGACCGCGGCGAAGAGCGCGCGCAGGAGCTGCACGTGACGCACGTCGAACGCGCGGACGGGGGCAGCGGACACGGTGAACTCTTCTGTTCAGGGGGGCGATCGTGGACCCCACCAGTCTACGTTGGCAGACGCGTCGCCCCGCCTGCGTTCCCGCGGGGACGCCATCCGGCCCTGTTGCCGGCCTCGACCCCGGGTTACCGTGAGCCCATGAGACGCCCGGATGCCGGTGCCGCCGCCGTTATCGCGGCGGTGCTGCTGCTGTCGGCGTGCGGTGCGCCCGAGCCCGCGCCGAGCGCGACGACCGCTGGGCCCGGCCCGACGTCGACCCTCGCGCCGTCCGCGTCGCCGACGGCATCCGCGGGGTCGCTTCCGCAGACGCCCGAGACGGTGGTCGACGGGCTGGAGGCGCCCTGGTCGATCGCGTTCGCTGAAGGGAGCGCCCTGGTGAGCGAGCGCGACAGCGGGCGGGTGCTCGAGCTGGTGCCGGGCGGCACGCGCGTGGTCGCGACGATCGACGGTGTGCGGCACGGCGGCGAGGGCGGCCTGCTGGGGCTCGCGGTGCGCGATGGGGCGCTCTACGTGTACTCGACGGCCGACGACGGCAACCGCGTAGAGCGTTATCCGATGCGGGGCGGGCCGGGCTCCTGGGCGCTCGGCGACCCGGCGCCGATCATCGACGGGCTGCCCGCGGCGGGCAACCACAACGCGGGGCGCATCGCGTTCGGTCCCGACGGGATGCTCTACGTGCCGGTGGGGGATGCCGGCGAGAGCGCACGCGCGCAGGACCCCGACTCGCTGAACGGGAAGATCCTGCGGCTCACGCCCGACGGGGCGGTGCCCGCCGACAACCCGTTCTCCGGGTCGCCCGTGTACAGCCTCGGCCACCGCAACGTGCAGGGCCTCGCGTGGGACGAGGACGGGCGTCTCATCGCGAGCGAGTTCGGTCAGAACACGTGGGACGAGCTCAACGTCATCGAGCCGGGCGGCAACTACGGCTGGCCCGTGGTCGAAGGCAGCGCCAGCGGAGGCGACTACATCGATCCGATCGCGCAGTGGCCGACGCGCGAGGCGAGTCCGAGCGGCATCGCGGTCGTCGACGAGTTCGTCGTGATCGCGAACCTCCGCGGCGAGGTGCTCCGGTCGGTGTCGATCGACGACCCCGACGAGGAGACGCTCGACAGCTTCGCCGGCGAGTACGGTCGCCTCCGCGACGTGGTGGTCGCACCCGACGGGGCGCTGTGGATCCTCACGAACAACACAGACGGCCGGGGCGACCCCCGCACGGGCGACGACCGCATCCTGCGGCTGTCCCCGGCGGCGGTCGACCCGGACGACTGAGAGTTCGGGCTGGCGGCTTCTCCTAGCTGACGGCCTTGCGCACCAGCTCTCGGATGCGGGCCTCCGCGGCATCCGTCACCTCGAGCACAGCGAAGGAGACCGGCCACATCTCGCCGTCGTCGAGGTTCGCCGGCTCGTCGAACGACACCGTGCCGTAGCGGGTCTCGAACCGCGACGCCGGCTGGTAGAAGACGACGACCTTGCCGTCGGCGTTCGCGTATGCCGGGAAGCCGTAGAACGTCTTGGGGTTCAGCTGCGGCGCCTCCTCGGTGACGATCGCGTGCACTCGCACGGCGATGTCCTTGTCGGGCCCGGTGAGCTTGTCGATCGCGGCGACGCACGCCTCCAGCTCCTTGGCGAGCTTTGCGGCGCCCTTCAGGCCCTTGGTGGAACGCAGCTCCTCGGCGCGCTGCTTCATGGCGGCGCGCTCTTCGGCGCTGAAGCCGCCCTCGGTGGTCTTCGTGCTCATGTCAGCTCTCCTTCTTCGTCTCCTGCAGGCGGATGAGGTTGCCTGCCGGGTCGCGGAACGCGGCATCCCGCACTCCGTAGTCCTGCTCGATCGGCTCCTGCACGATGTCGGCCCCCGCCGCCTCGATGCGCGCGAACGCGGCGTCGAGGTCGTCGGTCGCGAGGTTCACCCCGAAGTAGCTTCCCTTCGCGATGAGCTGCAGCAGCAGTTCGCGCTCCTCGTCGGACACGTCGTAGCCGACGGCCGGCGGGTGGAGCACGATCGCGGTGTCCGACTGCCCCTGCGGGCCGACCGTGATCCAGCGCATGTCCTCGTAGCCGACGTCGAGGCGCACCTCGAAGCCGAGCACATCGCGGTAGAAGGCGAGGGATGCCTCCGGGTCGGTGTGCGGGAGGAAGCTGGAGTGAATCGTGATGTCCATGGCGCCCACGTTACGGGCGGGGCTCTGGCGTCGCTTCTCGATTCCTGATCGGTCTGGTGACCTGCCTCGCGATGCACGGGATCATGCCCGGACGGAACGGCGCGCCCTGCTCTCGGTACACGCTCGGGGGCACGCCGACCAGTTCGCTGAAGCGGGTGCTGAAGGTGCCGAGCGACTGGAATCCCACCGCGAAACAGACGTCGGTGACGCTCAGGTCGCCGCGGCGCAGCAGTGTCATGGCGCGCTCGATGCGGCGGGTCATGAGGTAGGAGTAGGGGCTCTCGCCGTAGGCGAGCTTGAACTGCCGGCTGAAGTGCCCGGCCGACATGTGCACTCCCCGGGCGAGCGACTCGACGTCGAGCGGGCGAGCGTAGTCACGGTCGATCCGGTCGCGGGCGCGGCGCAGCGCAGCGAGGGTCGCGAGGTCCTGGCCGTTGCTCACCCCGCGATCTTCGCATGCCCTGCGGCGGCGAGAATGCGCTCGACCAGGCGGAGGACCGCGAGCGTCCGCTCCTGATCCGGGCGCGGATCGGCTTCGCCGCGCACGAGCTGGGCGAAGCGCGCCACCTCGTACGTCATGTTGTTGTCGTCGGCATCGATCAGATGCTCCTCGGGCTCGCCGCCCACGGGCGTCAGCACTGCCCGGCGCGGGTCGGTGATCCGGTCGATCTCGATCGTGCCGAGCTCGCCCTGGACCTCGCCGGGACGCGACGACGCGGTGATCTTCGAGAACGCGATGTCGGCGACGAACCCGGGATAGGCGAGCAGCGCCGTGCCGGAGCCGTCGACGCCCGTCGGGACGGTGACGGTCGACGCGGCCACGGCATCCGTCTCGCCGAACAGCGCCACGAGCGCGCTCAAGGGATAGACGCCGAGGTCGTACAGCGCGCCGCCGGCGAGCGCCGGGTCGAAGATGTTCGGCTTCTCGCCGCGGAGCACGAGGTCGTACCGGGCCGACCGCTGGCACAGCGCGAACGAGACACGCCTCACGGTCCCGACGCGGGGCAGCAGCTCCCGCAGCCGGGCGAAGCCGGGGTCGTACACGTTGCGCATCCCCTCGAACACGACCACTCCGCGGGCGGTCGCCGACTCGACGAGCTCGGCGAACTCTCTGGCGGTAGGGGTCGCCGGCTTCTCGAGGAACACGTGCAGCCCCGCGTCGATCGCCTGCCGGGCCTGGTCGGCGTGCACGCCGTTGGGCGACCCGACGTACACCGCGTCGACGCGCCCGGCCAGCGATGCGAAGTCGTCGGTCGCGCCGGGAATGCCGAGGCGCTCGGCGAAGGCGCGGCCGCGGTCGAGGTCCCGTGAGAAGGCGAGGTCGACACGGATGCCGTCGACCTGCCGCACCGCGTCGACGAACCGCTCGGTGATCGTGCTCGTGCCGAGGGTCGCGATCCTGATCATGCGGTCCACGCTAATCCCCCGCGCGAGGGGTCATTCGCCGGCGAGGAACGCGATCGCCGCGTCGCGGAACGCGCGCGCTCCGGGTGCGTTGAAGTGGTGCCGCCCCGGGATCTCGACGAAGCGACCCTGCGGGCAGGCTTCGGCGAGCGCCTTCGACCCCTCGATGATCGCATCGAGGGTGCCGGTGGCGAACAGCACAGGCTGTGACGGTGCGTGCGAGGGGTCGGGGTCGACCTGCTTCGACGCTCGCAGTCCGCCGGCGATGGCGAGCAGCGCGTGCAGGTCGTTGCCGGCGACGCGCTCCGTGAGCCTGATGTAGTTCTGGGTCACGGGGTCGGTGACGGGGGTCCCCTCGTCGGCGAACGCGCGCACCTGGTCGAGGTCGAGCCGGGCGAGGGGGATGCCGTCGGGGACGCCTCCCAGCACGCCGCGAGGGATGCGCGGCGCGATGTCCTGCAGCACCTCCCAGCCGACGCGCGCGCCGAGGGAGTAGCCGACGTAGAAGGCCTCGCTCACGAGGTACGTGTCGAGCACCGCTTCGACGTCGCTCGCGAGCTCGCGCAGCGAGTAGTCGCGGGGGTCGTGGGGCTTGTCGCTGGCGCCGTGTCCGCGCTGGTCTATCGCGAGCACTCGGTATCCCGCACGCTGCAGGTCGCGCACCCAGCCCGTGTTCACCCAGTTGTCGCGCGTGTTGGACGCGAACCCGTGCACGAGGACGACGGTCGGAAGCTCGTCGCCGCCCCACGAGTAGGTCGCGACGCGGTGTCCGTCGCCGACCATGATGTACTGCGGGTCGGGCATCTCAGTCAGCTGAGTCAGCGAAGTGGTCACCCGTCGATTCTGCTCCTCCTGCGCCCCCACCGGGCCGGCGTCGTCGACCAGCGGCGGCGGGGCGTCGACGAGCGGCGCTCAGCGCGAGGAGACGCGCTCGCGCGCGCGGCGGCGTGCGAACACCCGCACGAGGCTTCCGCGCTGCGACCCGCTCGGCTGCTGCGGGAGCTGGACCGGCTGGGTCACGATCGCGTCGACCACCATCGAGCCGTCGGTCGGTCCGATGACGGGGATCGCCGCCGTCGGCGTGGGCACGGCCGGGGTCACCGGCATCCGTCCGAGCCTGCGGTGTTCGCGGATGTAGGCGGGGACGAGGATGACGACGGCGCCGATCCACGCGAGCGGGTTGCTCCAGGCGACGCCGGCGAAGCCGAAGACCCCGCCCAGCACGACGGCCGCCCCCATGCGGGCGCCGAGCTCGACCACTCCCGTGATGGTCGGGATGACCGTGTGTCCGAGGCCCTGCAGTGCGCCGCGGTGGATGAACAGCACGGCCAGCGCCGTGTACGTCAGGCCGTTGATGAGGAGCATGAGGGCGGCGAGGCGCACGACCTCGTCAGACCCGTCGCCGACGAACACGCGCACGAGACCCGCACCGAAGGCCACCAGCAGAGCGCCGAGCACGAGCGCGGCGCCGATCGCGAGCCACGTCGCCTGCACGACGCCGCGGCGGATGCGGTCGGGCCGGCCGCCGCCGAAGTTCTGCGCGACGTACATCGAGGTCGCGAGCCCCAGCGACATGAGGAGCGCGACGGCGAGACCGTCGACGCGCGACGCGGCGGTGTAGGCGGCGACGGCATCCGCGCCGAGGTCGTTCAGTCGCACCTGCACGGCGACGGTGCCGATGCCGATGATCGACGACTGGAAGCCCATGGGCAGGCCGAGCTTGAGGTGCAGCCCGAGGTCTTCTCGGGAGAACCGCCAGTCGGCGCGGGTCACGCGCAGCACGGGAACGCGCCGGCGCACGTACTCGAGGCACAGCAGCACCGACACCGCCTGCGACACGACCGTCGCGAGCGCCGCACCGGCGACGCCCCAGCCCCACGGGCCGACCATGAGGATCACGAGCGCGACGTTGAGCAGGCATGACAGCGTCAGGAAGATGAGCGGTGTGCGCGAGTCGCCGATCGCGCGGATGATCGCCGACAGGTAGTTGAAGAACATCATCGTGCTGCCGCCCAGGAAGCTGATCTGGGCGAAGACGACGGCGTCGTCCATCAGCTCCGGCGGCGTCTGCAGGAGGGTGAGCGCCGGCTCGGCGAGGAACGGCGCCCCCACGGTGAGCACGACGCTCGTGATGCCGGTGAGGATCGTGCCCGCGACCACCGAGCGGCGCACGCCCTCGTAGTCACGCGCGCCGAATGCCTGCGCCGTCGGGATGGCGAAGCCAGACGTGAGTCCCCAGGCGAATCCGAGCAGCAGGAAGAGCAGGCTGCCCGTCGCCCCCACCGAGGCGAGAGCGTCGACCCCGAGCCACCGGCCGACGACGATCGCATCGGCCACCTGGTACAGCTGCTGCACGACGTTTCCGATGAGCAGGGGAACCGAGAAGAGGAGGATGACTCGCCACGGGCTGCCGGTGGTGAGGGTGCGTGCCATGGGGTGCTCTCAGGAAGGAGAAGAAGCGAGCAGGGGAAGGTCCGCGACTGCGGCGTCCCCCATGCTATCGAATCGATTCGGAGAAGAACATGTGAACGTGAGGGATCCGCATGATCCGCAACGGCGCCTGGCGCGCCCTCAGCGGGGAGTGGAGGCCAGCGCCGCCTCGGCGACCGCGAGCAGCTCGGCCCGCAAGGGCTCGGCACGGTCGGCGAAGCCGCGCTGCTCGGCGACGTACTGAGCCTTGCCCTCGGGCGTCTCGATCGGCACGGGCTCGAATCCCCAGTCGGTCAGGTCGTAGGGGGAGGCGCGCATGTCGAGCTCGCGGATGTCGCGGGCCAGCTCGAAGCATTCGAGCAGCAGCCGTCCGCGCACGAGCGGGCCGAGCTTGACCGCCCACTTGTAGAGGTCCATGTTCGCGTGCAGGCACCCCGACTGCTCCGTGGCCGCCTGCTGCTCCCGGCTGAGCGCCGTGCGGTTGCGGGGCACGGCATCCGGAGTGAAGAACCGGAACGCGTCGAAGTGCGTGCACCCCAGGGGGTGCGCGTCGACCACGGCATCCGTGCCGTTCCGGCCGAGGCGAAGCGGGACCGGATGCCGGTGCTCTGCCTGCCGGTAGACCATCGCCCACTCATGCAGCCCGAAGCAGCCGAACTGCGCCCGGCGCGAGCGGGTCGCACGCAGGATACGGGCGACCCCCGTGACGAGCAGCTCCTTCTCGCGCACGAAGCCCTCGGCGTCCACCGTCAGGTCTTCCCCCTCCGCGCGATAGAAGCGCCACTGTGCACGCGGCTCGGCGGCTGCACCCTGCAGCACCACTCCGGCGCCCGGATGCCACCGGCGGATCAGCGACGGCTTGTAGCTGTAGTACGTGTACAGGAAGTCATCCACCGGGTGCGTCTCACCGCGCGCCACGCGCGCGCGACGGCCGGCGGTGAGCGAGTCGACCCGAGCGGCGTGCTCGCGCTCCCTCTCGCGCCACTGTGACGCCGACAGCACCGCACGAGCGGCGTCGGGGAGGGCGTCGAGGAGCGTCACGCAACGAGGATACGCGCCGGGACTCTGCGCGCCCTGGGTGTCGGACGTGCGCGGGCAGACGCCCCGGTGTCGTACGTTTGCACTCTGCAACTACTTGTTCAGGGGGTCGCATTGTCCGTTGGTCTGCTCGCTGTCGTCGACGACATCCTCAGCGCTGCACTTAAGGCGTCGGCGAAGTCGGCCGGAGTCGTCATCGACGACGCTGCCGTCACCCCGCAGTATGTGCAGGGCATCACCCCCGCCCGGGAGCTTCCGGTGGTCGGAAGGATCGCCCTCGGGTCGCTCGCGAACAAGTTCCTCATCATCATCCCGGCGGCGCTGCTGCTCACGGCGTTCGCCCCGTGGGTGCTTCCATACCTGCTGATCATCGGCGGCACCTACCTGTGCTTCGAAGGCGCGGAGAAGGTGCTGGAGTGGTTCGGCTTCGGGCACGGGCACGAAGAGGAGGGCGGCCGCGACGAGAAGCGGCTCGTGCTGGGAGCGGTCCGCACCGACCTCATCCTCTCGACCGAGATCATGCTCATCTCACTGTCGAACATCGACCCCGACCTGTCCTTCTGGACGCGCGTGGCCGTGCTCGCGCTCATCGCCGTGCTCATGACGGGCGTCGTCTACGGCGCCGTCGCGCTCCTCGTGAAGATCGACGACATCGGTCTCCGCCTGGCCAAGCACGATTCACGGCGCGTGCGCCACACCGGAACCCGCATCGTCCGCTCCATGCCCGCTGTCTTCCTCGTCATCAGCGTCGTCGGCACCGTCGCGATGCTGTGGGTCGGCGGACACCTCGTGCTCTCGAATCTCGGCGAGGTCGGCTGGGCGCTCCCCGTGGAGCTCCTCCACGCTGTCGAGCACGCCCTCGAGCCGCTCGGCGGCGTCGTGGTGTGGGTCGGCGACACCGCGGTCTCGGCCGTCGTCGGTCTGGCCGTGGGTCTCGTCGTGGTGGGCGTCGTGCTCGGCTTCGCGCGGCTGTTCGGCCGGCGGCCCGTGTTCAACGAGGGCGCCGAGATCCCTCGCTCCCCGTCTCGCTGACCGGCTCGGTCTCCGGCGCATCGACCGCGCCGCTGCGCCGGCGTCCCCACTGGGCGACGAGGTGCAGCACGACCCCGACCGCGAGCAGCACGGCCCCGAAGAGCCACACGATCGGGCGCTGCTGGGTGAGCAGCAGCACGCACGAGGCGACGCCGAGCACCGGCACGAACGTCCAGACCCGGAAGTGGTCGTTCTCGACCTTGTCGCGGCGCAGCACGAGCACCGCGATGTTGGTGCTGATGAAGACGAACAGCAGGAGCAGCACGACTGTCTCGGCGAGCGTCGAGAGGTCGCCCACCAGCGTCAGCAGCACAGCGACGGCCGTCGTGACCAGGATCGCGACCCACGGCGTCCGCCGCCGGGGGAGCACCCGGGCGAGCGGACTGGGCAGCAGGTCCTGCTCGGCCATGCCGAATGCCAGGCGGCTGGACATGATCATCGTGAGCAGAGCGCCGTTGGCGACCGCGATCAGGGCGATGAGGCTGAACAGCCACGACGGGATCGCGACGCCGCTCGCCTCCACCACGGCCAGGAGCGGCCCGGAGGATGCCGCGAGCTCGTCGGCCGGGAGGGCGATCGCGCTCGCCAGACCCACGAGCACGTAGACGACGCCGGCCGTGATCAGCGCGCCGAACAGCGCCCACGGGTACACCTTGCGGGGTTCGCGGACCTCCTCGATGACGTTGGCAGACGTCTCGAAGCCGACGAACGAGTAGTAGGCGATGATCGCGGCACCCAGCACGGCGATCGCGATGTTCGTCTCTCCGGCGGGCGTGGTGATGCGTCCGACGTCTCCTCCGCCGCCTCCGAGCATGACGGCCACGACCACGACCACGATCACCAGGCCGCTGAGCTCGATGATCGTCATGACGACGTTGGCCGCCATCGACTCACGGATGCCGCGCATGTTCAGCGCCGCCACCACCAGCAGGAACGCGATAGCGACCGGGATGGGAGGGAGGTCGATGAAGGTGGCGAAATAGTCGCCGGCGAACGCGAGCGAGAGACCCGCGGCGCTCGTGACGCCGGCAGCGAGCATGCTGAATCCGACCAGGAACGACACGATCGGCACACGGAACGCGCGCTGTGCGAACACGGCGGCACCGCCGGCGCGCGGGTACTTCGTGACGAGCTCCGCGTACGAGCCGGCTGTCAGCAGGGCCAGGAGAAGGGCGACCACGAGCGGCGCCCACAGCATCCCGCCCACGTTCTCGGCGAGCACGCCCATGAGGGCGTAGATGCCCGCGCCGAGCACGTCACCCAGGATGAAGAGGAAGAGGAGCGGGCCCGTGATCCCGCGGCGCAGTCGCTCCGTCGGCGGCTTGAGCTCTCCTGTGGCGCGGCGCGGCTTCGTAGCGGTCATCGGCAGGGAGCCTCCTCGTGCTGTGGACCGGCGGGCGGGCCGGATGGTGCAGCGTTCATGCTGGCGACGATCGGCCGTCGGCGGGAGAGGGTTGACGAGAGCCGATCCGGGGCGGTACGCACCGATGCGCTCGTCCGAGCGTGCCGCCGGGTCAGGCCCTCGCCTCTCGCGGCCGGCCCAGCTCGTGCCAGAGAGCGGCGATCGACGCGGCGCCGCGCAGCAGCGTGTCGATGTGGACGCTCTCGTCGTTGGCGTGCCATCGGTCGTCGGGCAGCCCGGTGCCGAGGAACACGACCGGTGCCCCCAGCACTTCGGAGAGCACATCAGCGGGGCCGCCTCCCGCGTTGCCCATGCGTCCGCGCGGCGGCGCACCCCATCCGCGCGCGAGGGCGCGTTCGAGTGCCTCCAGCTCCGGCCCGCGTGGCGTCGTATAGGCCTCCTGTGCGATGACCTCGTCGATCTGGAGTGTGTACGTGCAGCCGTCCGCCATGTGCTCGGCCACGAACCGGCGGAGCTGGTCGGCGACGCGGTGCACGCTCTGGTCTGGAACGGTGCGCACGCTGAGGGTCGCCGAGGCGCGCGCGGGGATCACCGCGCGCGGAGGTCCCGACGTCTCGCCCGCGGCGATGGTCAGCACTTCGAGGGCGGGCCGGGCCCGGGCG
>CALANM010000172.1 GCA_937926065.1 uncultured Microbacterium sp. | reverse complement strand
GGAGGCATGCCTCCGGGGCCTTCTCGTGCTGCGCGTCAGTTGTCGCGCTTCTCCTTGATCTTGGCCTTCTTGCCACGGAGCTCACGGAGGTAGTAGAGCTTCGCACGGCGGACGTCACCGCGCGTGACGACCTCGATGCGGTCGATCGACGGGCTGTGGACCGGGAAGGTGCGCTCGACACCGACCTGGAAGCTGATCTTGCGGACCGTGAAGGTCTCGCGCACGCCGTCGCCAGAGCGGCCGATCACGACGCCCTGGAAGACCTGGACGCGCGAGCGGCTGCCTTCCGTGATGTTGACGTGCACCTTGACGGTGTCGCCGGGCGCGAAGGCGGGAATGTCGGAGCGCAGCGAGGCTGCGTCGACGGAGTCGAGGATCTGCATGATCGTCACTTCCTGCGACCGCCACAGGTCGATCGCGAGAGTCAGAGGTTAGATGAGATGTCGGTGCCCGCGGCGTCCGTCACCGGCGCCGTGCTCCCCTGAGGCAGAGTCTGTCCAGGGCACAAGAATCTATTCTGCCATGGACTCGGAACGTCGCCAAAACGGGGCGGCTATGCCGCAGGCGGCGTGCGGCGCTCCTCGATGACGACGACGTCACCGGCAGGAGCGCCCGTCGCCCGGCCCGAACCGATGTCGGAGATCCGCGTGCCCCGCTCTCGCAGGAGCACGGCCCGGGGTCCGGTCTCACGCCACAGCTGCCACAGCGACGTCCACAGCGCGGCGACGCCGACAGCGACCGTGACGCCGAGGATCGGCCACCACCACGTGCCGTCGAAGAGCCCCAGCGCGATGATGAGGACGTGCCATGCGCCGATCACCGCGGCATCCGTCGACGAGACCGCACGATCGGTGCGGACCGTCCCGCGCGCGCGCACGAGGAGCATGAGCACGAGCTGGCCGACGAAGACGATCGGGGCCGAGAGCAGCACCCACACCAGCGCCCACGGGCTGGCCCCGAAGACGATCCAGCCGATGAACAGCCACAGCGGCAGCACGAACGCCGCCGGAAGGAGCCATCGGAAGAACGCCTGACGCAGCCACATGCCTCGATGCTACGCCGTCAGACAGAATGGAAGACGACGAAAGGAAGCCGATGATCGAGCTGCGCACACCCGCCGAGATCGAACAGATGCGACCCGCGGGTCGTTTCGTCGCCGAAGTGCTGGCGACGCTGCGCGACGAGACCAAGGTGGGGACCAACCTGCTCGCGATCGATCGACGGGCTCACGAGCTCATCCGCAAAGCCGGAGCGGAGTCCTGCTACATCGACTACCACCCCTCGTTCGGAGCGAGCCCGTTCGGGAAGGTCATCTGCACGTCGGTCAACGACGCCGTGCTCCACGGCCTCCCCCACGACTACACGCTGCGCGACGGCGACCTCGTGTCGCTCGACTTCGCCGTGTCGGTCGACGGATGGGTCGCCGACTCTGCGATCTCGTTCGTGGTCGGCACGCCGCGCGACGAGGATCTCGCGCTCATCGACACGACCGAGCGCGCGCTCCAGGCTGCGATCACCGCCGCGGTCGTCGGAAACCGCATCGGCGACATCTCGCATGCCATCTCCCAGGTCGCACACGCCGATGGGTACTCGATCAACACCGATTTCGGTGGGCACGGCGTGGGTCGCGTCATGCACGGCGACCCCCACGTGCCCAACGACGGCAAGCCCGGGCGCGGCTATCCGCTGCGCGCCGGACTCGTGGTCGCACTGGAGCCCTGGTTCCTTCAGACGACCGACGAGCTCGTCACCGATCCCGACGGCTGGACGCTGCGCAGCGTCGACGGCTCGCGGGGAGCACACTCCGAGCACACGGTCGCTATCACCGAGGACGGTCCGCTCGTCCTCACGGACCGCTCCTTCCTCGGGGTCGACTGAGGCAGGGCCCATGCCCATCGACCCGTACCTGTCGGAGCGGCTTCGCATTCACCGCAGGTACCTCCTGCGTCAGGCGTGGAAGCGGCTGACACAGCAGCTGTCCGGCCTCTGGGGTCGTGTCAGAGCGATCTTTGGCGCCCCGCTGGCAGGGCGCGCACGGCGAGGAGGCGCCGTGGCGGCCGAGTCGCCTGCGCACGCGTCGCCCGCTGCTGGAGTCGCGGCGCCCGTGTCGGCCTCCGCACGTGCGCGGGCTCGCCACCGGAAGGCCGCTCTCGCGTGGGACCGCGACGAGCTGGCGAACGCGGGGACTCCCGGGCCGGATGTCCCGACGGAGGAGCACACGGTGCCGGTCACCGGCTTCCCCGACGTGCGCATGCGCGTGTACCGCCCCGCAGACGACGACCGGGTGCGCCCCGTGGTGGTCCACTGCTTCGGAGGAGCGTTCCGGATCGGCGGCATCGACTATCCGACGACGGATGCCGAATGCCGCCGCCGTGCAGCGGAGGCAGATGTCGTCGTGGTCGCGGTGGCGTATGACCTCGCGCCCGAGCACCGCTTCCCGACTCAGGTGGAACAGGCGCACGCGGCATTCGAGTGGGTCGTGCACGAAGCGGAGCGGCTCAGGATCGACCCGACCAGAGTGGCCGTCACGGGTGTCTCGGCAGGCGGCGCGATCGCCGCCGCCGTCACCCTCATGAATCGCGATCGTCACCGGCATCCGATCCGCCTTCAGCTGCTCGAGGTCCCTGTCACCGACCTCACCGGGTGGCACATCGACTTCCGTCCGACATGGCGCATGGGCGTGCCGTCGATCCTCGTCGTGCGCGAGCTCCGGTCCATCGCACGCACCTACCTCGCCGATCCGGCGGACGCGCGCACACCCTATGCGTCCCCGCTGCTCGCCGAAGACCACGTCGGGCTCCCGCCAGCGCTCATACTCACGGCCGAGTTCGACAACCTCCGGCGCGATGGCGAGGCCTACGGCGCCGCGCTGCGCCGCAGCGGCGTCGATGCCGCGGTCGTGCGCTACCTCGGCGTCGGGCACGACACCCCGATCTACACCGGTGCGCTTCCCGCCGCGCGTGCGTGGCACGCGCAGACCATCGCCGCCTTGCGCGCACTCCACGACTGACGGGCGAGTCGACCCCGGGTCGGCCGGATGACGGTCAGGAGTCGTCGCGCTCGGAATCCGGCAGCAGATCCGGGCGACGCTGACGCGTGCGCTCCACCTGCTGGTCGCGGCGCCACTCGGCGACGCGCCCGTGGTGACCGCTCAGCAGGACCTCCGGGACGTCGTACCCGCGCCAGGATGCCGGCTTCGTGTACGACGGGTACTCCAGCAGACCGTCTTCGTGCGATTCCTCGACGAGGCTGTCGGGATTCCCGACCACGCCCGGGATGAGCCGTCCGACCGCCTCGATCATCGCCATCGCAGCGACCTCGCCGCCATTGAGCACGTAGTCGCCGAGGCTCATGAGCCGCACGTCACCGAGCGTCGCGGCGTAGGCGAACACACGCTCGTCGATGCCCTCGTAACGGCCGCAGCCGAAGACGAGATGAGACTCTCCCGTGAGCTCGCGCGCGATCGACTGGGTGAAACGCTCGCCCGCCGGCGACGGGAACACGAAAGTCGGTCGCCCCGACGTCGTTGCAGCGATGGCGTCGAGCGCCTCGCCCCATGGCTCAGGCTTCATCACCATGCCCGCGCCGCCGCCATACGGCGTGTCGTCGACCGTCCGATGCCGGTCGTGGGTGTAGTCGCGCAGGTCGTGCACACGCACGTCGAGCAGCCCGTTCGCGCGGGCTCTGCCGAGAAGCGAGACCTCGAGAACGTCGAAGAACGACGGGAAGATGGAGACGACGTCGATGCGCACGTCAGTCCTCGGAGGAGGCGCTGTCCGCCGCATCGGCGCGGTCGGTGGGGGCGCTGTCATCCGACGCCGGATCCGGTTCCTCATCGGGGACGTCTTCGAAGAGTCCCACCGGGGGCGTGACCACGATGCGCCCTGCGGCGATATCGACCTCAGGCACGATCGCCGCCACGAACGGGACCAGCACCTCGCGTTCAGCCTCGCCCGATGGGCGCACGATCAGCAGGTCCTGCGCGGGGAGGTGATCGACGCGCACGACGCGGCCGACGACGGCGTCATCGCGGATCACATCGAGGCCCACGAGCTGGTGGTCGTACCAAGCGTCCTCTTCAGAGGCTTCAGCGGCATCCTGATCGATCCAGAGGATTGCACGCACGAGGGACTCCGCGGCGGTGCGGTCGTCGATGCCGTCGAAGAAGACGACGGGGTGCGTGTTCATCCAGCGGAACTCGCGGACGGTGACGGTCTTGCCGTGCCAGGGCGAGACCTCAGGGACCTGCAGAGTGAAGACGGCGCCCGGGACGAAGCGCCCATCGGGGTCGTCGGTGTAGAGCTCGAGCTTGAGCGCGCCCTTGAGACCGTGGGCCTTGACGAGACGGCCGACGCGCAGCTGGGTGCGAGCGGCTCCTGAGGCCGCCATGTCAGTCGTCCGCGACGTCGACGCGCACGCGCGCGCCGTCGGCGAGAGCCGTGATGAGGGTGCGCAGGGCCTTGGCCGTGCGGCCGCCGCGCCCGATCACGCGTCCGCGGTCATCGGGGTGCACACGCACCTCGAGGACGTCGCCGCGGGGCGACGTGGCGGTACGGACGGTGACGTCGTCAGGGTGATCGACTATCCCCTTCACGACGTGTTCGAGCGCGGCGGCAAGCACAGTCTTACTCGGCCTCGGTGGTCTCAGCCTCGGCCTCAGCGGCGTCGGCGTCGGCAGCGGGAGCCGGCTCTTCGGCCTTCTTCTCCGCCTTGGGCTTGATGACCGACTTCTTGGAGGAGTCGACGACGAACTCAGGCTTGGCCTCGGCCGTCTTCACGGTCGACACGGCGTTCGCGTCGCCCTTGAACTTGCCCCAGTCGCCCGTGAGCTTGAGCAGTGCGGTGACCTGCTCGGTGGGCTGGGCGCCGACCGACAGCCAGTACTGCGCGCGCTCCGAGTCGATCTCGATGAACGAGGGCTCCTCGGTCGGGTGGTACTTGCCGATCTCCTCGATGACGCGACCGTCGCGCTTGGTGCGCGAGTCGGCGACGACGATGCGGTAATACGGCGCACGGATCTTGCCGAGACGCTTCAGACGGATCTTGACAGCCACAATTCTCCTGAATGGTGTTTTGAAAGTGATGAACGTCGCCTGGAGAGTGGGGTGCACACCCGGCGGAAGCTCTGAGGTCGGGCCGATCGCCGGATAGAGGGTCGGGCGACTGGTCCAACCGTCTATTTTGCCAGATCGTGACGGATGCCGCGAACCCGCCGCCCTCAGCGTGTCAGACTGTGCGCATGACGGTGCCGTTCGCGACATCCGCCCGCTCCTCTGTGGGGCTGGAGTGGGAGCTCATGCTGGCCGATCCCCGCACGGGAGACCTGGTGCCCCGTGCGCCCGAGCTCATTCCGGAGCTGGAGGAGCGCACCCGGCACGAGCGGTACACGGTGACCGGCGAACTGCTCACGAACACGATCGAGGTCACGAGCGGGGTCGGGGGAACGGTCGCCGCGGCTGTCGACGACATCGCCGACGCGATCGCGCAGGTGCGCGAGCTGACGACACCGCGGGGCATCGAACTGCTGTGCGCCGGCAGCCACCCGTTCGCGCAGTGGTTCGAGCAGTCCATCACCGACAAGACGCGGTATCACACCCTCATCGACCGCACCCAGTGGTGGGGTCGCAACATGATGATCTGGGGGATTCATGTCCACATCGGCGTCGACGAGGTCACCAAGGTGTTCCCGATCATCAACGCCCTGGCGGTCTACCTCCCGCACCTGCAGGCGCTGTCCGCCTCGAGCCCGTTCTGGGCGGGCGAACGCACGGGATACGCCTCCAATCGCGCCCTGGTGTTCCAGCAGCTGCCGACAGCCGGGCTCCCCTGGCCGCTGAAGTCATGGGCGGAGTTCGAGGGCTACATCGACGACCTCGTCGGCACCGGCGTCATCGACGATGCCACCGAGGTGCGATGGGACATCCGCCCCGCACCTCGCTGGGGCACGATCGAGATCCGCGCCTGCGACGGCATGTCGACCCTCCCCGAGCTGGCCGCCGTCGCTGCGCTCACTCAGGTGCTGGTCGAGCACTTCTCGCGCGAGCTCGACGAAGGCCGGGAACTGCCCACGGTGCCGCCATGGTTCGTGCGTGAGAACAAATGGCGGGCGGCGCGCTACGGCCTCGATGCGGAGGTGATCGTCGACCGCGGAGGCACACAGCGACCGGTCATCGAGCACCTGCGGGAGACGATCACGCGTCTTCGCCCCGTCGCCGAGCACTTGCACTGTGCGCGCGAGCTCGCCGGGATCGAGACGATCCTGACCGGCGGTGCGAGCTATGCGCGCCAGCTGCGTGTCGCTGAGGCCGCCGACGGCGACCTCCGTGAGGTCGTCCAGCACCTCATCCGCGAGTTCCGCGCCGGCCCCACGCTGCGCGATCACCTCGCGAACGCCCCGCACTGACGCGGAGAGCGCTGCGAGTGTCGCCGCTCAGCCCTTGCCGAACAGCTTCTGGATCTCGGCGAGATCCGCCTCCGTCGGCTTCGGCGCACCGCCCAGCCCGAAGCCGGAGCCTGCGGAGGCCTGAGTCGCCAGCCCGGCGTTCTCCGCCGCACGCTTCGCGGGGTTGCCTGAGCGCGAACCGCCGCCGCTGCCCTTCTTGCCCTTCTTGCCACGCTTGGTCGACGCTCCGGGCTTGCCGCCGAGCGGACCCATGCCGGGGATGCTGGGCACCCCGCCGCGCGCGACGGTCTTCATCATCTTGGCTGCCTGCTCGAAGCGCTGGACGAGTTGGTTGACGTCGGTGACGGTCATGCCGGAGCCCCGGGCGATGCGAAGACGGCGCGACCCGTTGAGCAGCTTCGGATTGCGGCGCTCGGCCGGCGTCATCGAGCGGATGATCGCCTCCGTGCGGTCGATCTCGCGCTCGTCGAAGCTCTCGAGCTGCTGCTTCATGTTGCCGGCGCCCGGCAGCATCCCCAGCATCTTCTTCATCGAGCCCATCTTCTTGAGCTGCTGCATCTGGTCGAGGAAGTCTTCCAGCGTGAACTGCTCGGTCGCGAGCTTCTCTGCGACCTTGCGCGCCTCCTCCTCGTCGAAGGCCGCCTGGGCCTGCTCGATGAGGGTGAGGATGTCACCGAGATCGAGGATGCGGCTCGCCATGCGGTCGGGGTGGAAAGGCTCGAGGTCGTCGAGGTTCTCGCCCGTGGACGCGAAGATGATCGGCCGACCTGTGACCGACGCGACAGAGAGCGCGGCGCCGCCGCGTGCGTCGCCGTCGAGCTTCGAGAGCACGACGCCCGTGAAGTCGACGCCCTCCTGGAACGCTTTGGCGGTGTTGACGGCATCCTGACCGATCATCGCGTCGATGACGAAGAGCACCTCGTCGGGGTCGACGGCACGCCGGATGTCGGAGGCCTGCTTCATGAGCTCGGCATCGATGCCGAGACGGCCCGCCGTGTCGATGATCACGACGTCATGCTGATGGCGGCGCGCGTGCTCGACGCCGTCACGCGCGACCCTGACAGGGTCGCCCACGCCGTTGCCCGGCTCCGGAGCGAAGACCGCCGCGCCGGCCCGCTCGGCCACCACCTGAAGCTGGTTGACGGCGTTGGGACGCTGGAGGTCGGCGGCGACCAGGATCGGCGTGTGCCCGTCCTTCTCGAGCTGCTTGGCGAGCTTGCCGGCGAACGTCGTCTTGCCCGAGCCTTGGAGACCGGCGAGCATGATGACCGTCGGCGGGTTCTTGGAGAACTGGAGTCGACGCTGCTGACCGCCGAGGATCCCGATGAGCTCCTCGTTGACGATCTGGACGACCTGCTGGGCGGGGTTGAGCGCCTTGTTCACCTCGTCGCTCATCGCCCGCTCGCGCACCTTCGCCGTGAAGTCCTTGACCACGGACAGGGCGACGTCGGCGTCGAGGAGCGCCCGACGGATCTCGCGTACGGTGCCGTCGACGTCGGCCGGTGAGAGCTTGCCCTTCGTGCGCAGATTGCGGAAGGTCTCGGTGAGCCGGTCGGAGAGTGTGCCGAAAGTCGCCATGATGCCCCGATTCTACGGGAGCAGTCACGCGCTGGCGGCGCAGGACGGAAGACTCAGCGGTCCGCGGGCCGGCCGAGCTCCTGGAAGATCGTCAGCTGCAGGTCGGCGGGCGCTCTCAAGCGCGCATTGACGGACCGCCACGGTGTCTCTCGCGCCGTCGCCTCGACGTCGGCGCCGGCCGCTGTCGCTGCCGCGACCGCCTGCTCGGTGTCGGCGACCTCCAGTGCGACGCGAACGTGCTCACTGGGGGCGCCTCCGTCGGTCTCGACGGCATCGATGAGGGCGACCTGCTGCGCGTTGGACAGCTCGAGCGTCGCGCGCCCCGCACTGAGAATGGCTACCCGCGCCCCATGGTCTCCCTGATACGACTCCTGCTCCGGCATGCCGAGAATGTCGCGGTAGAACGCGAGCGCCTCCTCGAACCGGTCCGCGCGCACGACCACTCGCAGCTGTCGCACGGGTCCCACGAGAGTCGGCGATGCCGCGTCGAGCGCGGCAGCCAGGAGGTCGGCGAGCGGCGACACGCCGGGGCCCTGATGCGCCCACAGCTCGATGGCCGCGAGCACCGCTCCCCCGTGTGCGGCGCCGGCGACCTCTGCCTCAAGGGGACCGCATCCTCGTGCCCGCAGAGCCTTCGCGACGGCGTGCGCGAGTCGCCCGCGCCTGCTGGCGGACTCGCGTGCGAGCTCCTCCTCCAGACCCATCGCATCGGCGTTGACCAGCGCGAGTGCAAGGCTGTCGGGCGCGAAGTCGTCGCCGATGCGCGAGAGCGCCGCACGCACGTCGACGCCCGATGTCAGAGCCGCCTCCGCCTGACCGACGCGCTCGTCGAGGCCAGCCCACAGGATGTCGGCTTTGGAGGCGAAGTAGTTGAAGAAGCTCGAGCGGCTCACCCCGGCTCTCGCCGCGATCTCGGCGACGGTCGTGCTCTCGTAGCCGCGTTCCAGGAAGAGCTCGCACGCCGCCTCGGCGAGCGTCTCCCGCGAAGATGCCTTCGGCCTTCCGCTGCTCATGACGTCAGCCTACTGATGGCCTATTGTTGGACGCAGTGCAAGAATGCATAGCACCGGCGCCCGCCGGTCCTGCTTCCCCGGAGGTTTCGCATGCTGGATGTCCGCACGGTCGGGCTCGCCCCCGCGCTCGTTCCTTACGCCGACGCCTGGGCGCTTCAGCGCCGCGTCCACGACGAGGTGGTCTCGGGCGCTGCGCACGACACCCTGCTCCTGCTGGAGCACGAGCCGGTGTTCACGGCGGGAGCCCGCACCGCACGCCACGAGCGCCCGACCGATGGCACGCCCGTCATCGATGTCGACCGCGGCGGGAAGATCACGTGGCACGGGCCGGGACAGCTGGTCGGTTATCCGATCGTGCGGCTGCGGGAGCCGGTCGACGTCGTCGCACACGTGCGCCGCCTTGAAGGCGTGCTCATCGACGTGCTGTCAGGCTTCGGAGTCGCGGCGCACCGCGTCGAGGGCAGAAGCGGAGTCTGGGTTCGCCGCCCGATGTCCGAAGACAAGATCGCCGCGATCGGCGTACGGGTGCAGCGCGGCGTCACGATGCACGGGTTCGCGCTCAACTGCGACAACTCGCTCCTGCCCTTCTCGCAGATCGTGCCGTGCGGGATCTCGGACGCCGGCGTCACCACCCTCAGCGAGGTCGCCGGTCGCGACCTCTCCCCCGCCGACGTCGTCGACGCCGTCGCCTCCGCATTCCGCGCCGAGTACGACGCGGCGGTGGCGGCATGAGCTGCGCGACAGGGAGCGGTGGCGGCGACGAGACCCGCACCGCGCCGGACGGGCGGCGACTCCTCCGCCTGGAGGTCCGCAATGCGCAGACCCCGATCGAACGCAAGCCGGAGTGGATCAAGACACGGGCGAAGCTCGGACCGGAGTACCAGGCGCTGCACACGCTCGTGAAGGACGAGAAGCTCCACACCGTCTGCCAGGAGGCCGGCTGCCCCAACATCTACGAGTGCTGGGAGGATCGCGAGGCCACCTTCCTGATCGGCGGGTCACAGTGCACACGACGCTGCGACTTCTGCCAGATCGACACCGGCAGACCCGCCGCCTACGACACCGACGAGCCCCGGCGCGTGGCCGAGAGCGTGCGTCGGATGCAGCTGCGCTACGCGACCGTGACCTGCGTTGCTCGAGACGATCTGCCTGACGGCGGAGCGTGGCTCAATGCCGAGACGGTCCGCCGCATCCATGAGCTCAACCCCGGCACGGGCGTCGAGCTGCTCGCCACCGACTTCAACGGCGACCCGGCGCTCCTGGGCGAGGTGTTCGGCGCGCGTCCTGAGGTGTTCGCGCACAACGTCGAGACCGTGCCTCGCATCTTCAAGCGCATTCGCCCCGCCTTCCGCTACGAGCGTTCCCTCGACGTGCTGACACAGGCACGAGCGGCCGGACTCATCACGAAGTCGAACCTCATTCTCGGCATGGGGGAAGAGCCCGAGGAGGTCGTTCAGGCACTGCACGATCTCCATGACGCCGGCACCGACATCGTCACGATCACGCAGTACCTCCGCCCATCGCCGCGCCATCTGCCTGTCGCGCGCTGGGTGCGGCCCCAGGAGTTCGTCGAGTTCAAGGCCGAGGCCGAGCGGATCGGCTTCCTCGGGGTGCTCGCCGGCCCGCTCGTGCGATCGTCTTACCGTGCGGGACGCCTGTGGGCGCAGTCCATGCTCTCGAAGGGGCGGGCGATCCCGCCGCACCTGCGGCACCTGGGCGAAGCGCTCGAGGACCCCGAGAAGGCATTCGCGCAGGCGGTCTGACTCAGTCGGCGCTCGTCACTGACTGAACGTCGCCATCGCTCGTGAGGTTGACCAGCAGCACTTCGTCCATGGCGTCACGGTCGAGGGCGTATTCGAGCACGGCGAAGGGATCACTCCCGCCGTGTTCGTCGGCGAGGATCGTCATGCTCACCAGCTGAAGCGAGCGGATGACGTCGATGTGCACGTCGCCGGAGATGTCGACGAGGAAGTCCTCGATCCCTTCGCCGAACTGCTCCTGCTGCTGCAGGATGTACTCGGTGACCTCGCTCGTGCGGTCGTCGAGCTGCGACACCATCGCGTTGCGCGCGCGCAGGTCGATGTGCTCGATCGCGGAGATCATCGCCGCCGCCACGTCGAGCGCGGCGGGCGACACGTCGTCCTGATCGGGCGCGGTGAGGTCGACGGTGACCTGCTGGTCGCCGAAGTCGATGACCTCGCTCCAGAAGATCGATCCGTCGGGACCCGACTCCAGCAGCCCGAAGTAGTCGTGCTCGATCGCCATGCCCCTATGGAACCACCCTCGTCGTCTCGGCGCGACTGGTCGTCGCGAGTCGTTGCAGATCGATTCGCTCAGTCCACGAGCGAGGCGGCGAACACGTGCGGCGTGAAGCCCGTGAGGTCGCCGATGCCCTCGCCTTGGCCGAGCAGCTTGACCGGGATGCCGGTGCGCTCCTGCACGGCGAGGACGAAGCCGCCCTTGGCCGACCCGTCGAGCTTCGTGATCACGAGGCCGGTGACCCCGGCATGCTCGAGGAAGGCCTGGGCCTGCATGACGCCGTTCTGCCCCGTGGTCGCGTCGAGCACGAGCAGAACCTCGCTGATGGGGGCCAGCTTCTCCACCACACGCCGGATCTTGCTGAGCTCGTCCATGAGCCCGCCCTTGGTGTGGAGGCGGCCGGCGGTGTCGACCAGCACGATCTCGGTGCCGTTGCGCTGCGCGAAATCGATGGTCTGATATGCGACGGACGCCGGGTCCTGGCCCTCCTGCTGCGGACGGACGATCGTGGCACCCCCGCGCTCGGCCCAGGTCGCGAGCTGGTCGACCGCCGCGGCGCGGAACGTGTCTGCCGCTCCCACGACCACCGAGCGTCCGAACCGCTTCAGGTATGCGGCGAACTTGCCGATCGTGGTGGTCTTGCCGACTCCGTTGACGCCCACCACCAGGACGACGGCAGGGCGCTCGGTGAGCCGAAGCGTGGGGTCGAACTTCGCGAAGTGCTCTTCCAGCGTCTCCTTCAGCATCCGCTGCAGGTCTTTCGGATCCGTCGTCCGGTATCGCTCGACCTTCTCGCGAAGCTCGTCGATGAGACGCTCCGTGACATCCGGGCCGAAGTCAGCCGTCAGCAGTGCGGCCTCCAGGTCGTCCCACGTCGTCTCGTCGATCGTGGGCTTGACGAACATGCTCCGCAGAGCGCGACCGAGAGACCAGGAGTTTTCCGCCATGCCTCCAGCCTAGGAGGTCGCCGCGGGGCCCGGCTGCCGTCGTGTCAGGCGCTGGCGCGCTCGCGCACCCGCTGACCGACGACCGCCGACACGCCGTCTTGACGCATCGAGACGCCGTAGAGGGCGTCGGCGATCTCCATCGTGCGCTTCTGGTGCGTGATGACGATCAGCTGGCTCGACTCGCGCAGCTGCTCGAACACGCCCAGCAGTCGACCGAGGTTGGCGTCGTCCAGCGCCGCCTCCACCTCGTCGAGGATGTAGAAGGGGCTGGGCCGCGCCTTGAAGATCGCCGTGAGGAGGGCGACGGCCGCGAGCGATCGCTCGCCGCCGGACAGCAGCGAGAGGCGCTCGATCTTCTTGCCGACGGGGCGCACAGACACCTCGATCCCGGTGGTGAGCGGGTTGTCGGGGTCGGTGAGCGAGATGCTCCCCGATCCCCCGGGGAACAGGATCGGGAAGACCTCCCCGAACGCCCTCTTGGTGTCTTCGAACGCGGCGAGGAAGATCGTCTGCATGCGCTCATCGAGTTCCTCGATGATCGTGAGCAGGTCGGTCCGTGTCTGCGTCAGGTCGGCCAGCTGCTCCGTGAGGAAGGCGTGGCGCTGCTCGAGCGCCGCGAACTCCTCAAGCGCGAGCGGGTTGACGCGTCCAAGCTGGCTGAGCTTGCGTTCCGCGTTCTGCAGTCGCACCCGCTGCGCGGATCGGTCGAATGCCTCTGGCTCCTCGCCTTCTTCTGAGGGGATCGGCTGGTCCGGGCCATATTCCGAAACGAGAATATCCTCGTTCAGGCTCAGCTCACTGGCCACCCTCTCCAGCAGGGAGGTCACGTGAAGTCGCTTCTCGTGCATCTGCAGCTCGAGGCCGTGCACGCTTTCGGTGAGCCCATTCAGGCGCTCGCGCACGGCCGTCTCCTGGGCGCGCAGCTCGGCGAGCTCAGCCGAGACGGCGCTTCGAGACTGCTCCGCCAGCTGAAGCTCGACGTGCGCCTGCGTGACGGATCGATCGACCGAATCCAGCAACGGCGGCAGCTGGTCGGCGACCTCGGCCGCCAGCTCGCGCTGCGCACGACGGATGACCGCGCGACGTGCGGCTTCTTCAGCCGCGGCGCGCTCGCGCTCGCGTTGGCGTTCAAGCTGCACGACGCGGGCTTCCGCGGCACGCACGCGCTCCTTCAGCGTCTCGACCTCCAGCCGCGCACGCATCTCGCCGTCGCGCGCCTGTTCCAGCTCGGCGAGCATTCCCTCGCGCGCCGAAGCGTCGAGGATGGGGCGCGGCGCTTCCTGCGCCTTCGTGAGTGCCTCTTCGGCGACCCGTGCCGCGGTCTCCGCCTCGGCGACGGACGTCTGCGCCTGCCGCATACCGGCTTCCAGCCGCTCGCATTCAGCGACCGCGGCCTCGTACCTCACCGTGGCGCGGTTGACCTGCTCGGTGTGCGCAGCGAGCGCGGCGTCATGCTCCCGCAGGGCCTGCAGCGTCTCCCTCGTGCGGCGGCGAGCGGCGTCCCAGGTCTCCTGAGCCTCGGCGAGGGCCTCTCGCAGGGAGTCGGCGACCACCACGATCTCCGCGAGCCGCTCGTTCGCCGCGTCGCGCTCCGCCGCCAGCTCGAGGCGTGACCGGCCCGATCCGGAGCCGGCGCGCAGCGTGTACTCCGTGACGACCTCCCCGGCCCGCGTCACCACCGTCACGGGGTCTCCCGCGCCCCACGCCGCGCCCCCTGCGGGATGCGCCGCCTCGAGCTCGTCGACGATGAGGACGCGCGAGAGAAGTCCACGGATGCCATCGGGCGCGGTGATGACCTCGAGCGCCGACACGGCCCCCGCAGGAACCGCCTCCGACGCGATGGCCTGACCCTGCGCGATCGCGATGTCGACGGTGCCGAGATCTGCGTCGCGAGCCGTTCGCGCGACCTCGATGGCCGTTGCGGGATCGTCCACGAGCACACCCTCGGCCAGCGCGCCGAGCGCGGCTGCGATGGCCGGCTCGTAGCCCGGGGTCACTTTGACGGCGTCACCCACCAGACCACGGATGCCGTTGCCGCCGCGCTCGATGAGGGCGGCGGCCGCGTTGCGCACGTCAAGCGCGCGACCGAGAGCCGCCGCCTGTGCTGTCAGGGACTCGATCTCGCGCTCAGCCGCATGGAGTCGCTCCCTCAGCGAGGAGACCTGCGTCTCGGCGTCGGACGCGTCGCGCTGTGCGCGCTCGTACGCCGCGGCGTGGTCCGCAGACGATCCGTCCGGCACCGGCATCGGGTCGACCCCTGCCAGCGCTTCCTCAGCCTCGGAGCGTCGCTGCAGCGCGGCGTCCCACGCGCGCTGCTGCCGTTCGACTGCGCTGCGCAGCGCTTCCAGGCGCGACGCAGCCGCCTCGGCCGTCCCGCGCAGGGCGGTGAGCTTCATGTCGTGTTCCGAGACGAGCGCGCTCTGCGCGGCGATGTCGGAGTCGAGGGCATCGAGTTCAGCGCGAGCCCGGATCACCTCTCGGGACGCAGCGGCAGCGGCATCCTGCGCATCGCCCAGCCCCGACGCGATCTCATCGACCTCCGCGCGCGCCTCGTCGATGCTCGTCTGGCTGACGGTCGCCACCTCGATCGCGAGCTGGCCGTCGTCTTCGAGCAGCGCCAGTCGCTGACCGGCGAGCGAATAGAGCCCACGGAGCCGCTCCTGAACCTGCTCGAGGGCGAAGGCCGTAGCACGTGCTCGGTCGACCGCCTCAGACCGCTGCTGCTGCTCGAGTGCGTCGATGCGCTGCTTGAGCTGCTCCGCTTCGTCCTGAAGCACAAGGCGCTCCGCGTGCCGCTCCTGCTCGGTGCGGGCGTGATCGGCGAGCTGCGTGCGCAGGGTCACGAGCTCGTCTGCGTACAGGCGCGCCTTCGCGTCGCGCACTACCGCAGCGATCGTCGCCGCCTCGCGTGCGATCTCGGCCTGCTTGCCGAGGGGCTTGAGCTGGCGGCGCAGCTCGCCCGCGAGGTCGCTCAGGCGGGTGAGGTTCGCCTCCATCGCGTCGAGCTTGCGCAGGGTCTTCTCCTTGCGCCGCCGATGCTTGAGGATCCCCGCGGCCTCCTCGATGAACCCGCGGCGGTCCTCAGGGCTCGCCTGCAGCACGGTGTCGAGACGGCCCTGACCGACGATCACGTGCATCTCGCGCCCGAGGCCCGAGTCGCTCAGGAGCTCCTGCACATCGAGGAGCCGGCAGGTCTCGCCGTTGATGGCGTACTCGCTCGTGCCGTTGCGGAACAGGGTGCGACTGATGGTCACCTCGGAGTAGGCGATCGGCAGCGCGCCGTCGCTGTTGTCGATGGTGAGCTGCACTTCGGCGCGCCCGAGCGGCCCGCGAGTGGCGGTGCCGGCGAAGATGACGTCTTCCATCTTGCCGCCGCGGAGGGTCTTCGCCCCCTGCTCGCCCATCACCCATGCGAGGGCGTCGACGACGTTCGACTTGCCCGACCCGTTGGGGCCGACGATGCAGGTCACACCGGGTTCGAGTGCGAATGTGGTGGGCTGGGCGAACGACTTGAAGCCTTTGAGCGTCACGCTCTTCAGGTGCATGGGCGTCGTCCTCCGTCGAAGTCTTTCGTACACGTTACCGGCACGAGGGCTTGACGCCCCTGACACCACGCGCTATCGTCAACGTTCGCGTCTGAAGTCGAGAAAGGAGGTCCCGAGATGATGCACATGAACACCGGCGAATTCACCCGTCCAGCGTGCGGAGGGACCGTCTCCTTCGGCGCCGCGCGGAACGCGATCATTCTCGCGTCCTGCTGATCGCCGCGCACGACTCCGCCCGCAGCCGGGCGTCGACGTCACCGCGCACAGGCGATCATCCGTTCCGTCTTCTCTGACGGCGCGCGTGCCCTTCGGGCCACGCTGACACCCATCCACACGTCCCGGCCGGCTGCGCCGCCGCGTCGCTCGCTTCACCAAGCCGCGATGTCGGAGGCCAGCGGGACCCTGTAAGGGCTCTGACATGTACACATCGCACCGGCCGCGACACCGAAGCGGCGGCAGCGTGATCGACCGCCCTCTGCTCCGTGCGGCACGACCCCCGTCGCTGTTCGCGACACTCACTCACCATCACGAAAGAGCAATCATGATCACTCTCACTGCGCCGCAGCGCTCGGACCGTCGCGATGCCGACGTAGCCGACACGCTGCTGCACCTCCCTCTCGGCGACCGCGCGCCCCGCACGTCGCTGCCCGACCGGGTCGCCCTGCGCACCGCGGTCGCGCTTCTTCTCTGGAGCACACGACCCAAGCCTTTCGCCGCTGCCGAGAGCCGCCAGGCCCTCCGCGAACGCGAATGGCGCGAACATCACTGGCGGTCGTCATACCACCGGCTGCCGCTCGCCTGAGGCGGGGATGCCACGGGGCCCATCGCCCCGGCATCCCCGGCTCCGGCCTCACCCAGAACGGACGAACATGAACAGCACGATCGGACTCGACGCCGAGTTCCGACCCATTCCCATTCCAGAGCGCATCGATGCGCCCGACGCCGCCGACTTCGTCGAGATGACCCGTGTGCGAAACGAGGTCTACCGGGAGATCGAGGGCGGCGACGACAGCGCGAGGACGCCGCAGGAACTCCTGCCGCACTATCGCCCGAGCGCGCACGAGACGCGAGTCCTCCTGGGCGTCCTCGTCGACGGCCGTCTCGTCGGCCGCATCGGAGTCGATATCCCTCATGAAGAAGGCTCTCGCGTCGCCTACTGGCAGATCGAGCTGCTCCGCTCCCACCACGGACGCGGCATCGGGCGCGCCGCTTACCGCCTGGTCGAGAAGACCGCGATCGAACACGGCCGCACCGTGCTGCAATCGTGGGCGCAGCACAGCGAAGCGCCGGGGCCGCGTCTGGACGCGCCCACCGGTTTCGGCTCGGTTCCTCTCGACCGCGCCGCCCGCTTCTTCCTCGCCAGTGGCTACACCCTCGAGCAGATCGATCGCCGCAGCGATCTCGACCTGGCGAGCAGTCGCGACACCGTCGATCGCCTCCTCGACGAGGCACGGGCGGCCTCGGCGGGCTACCGCGTCGTTCGGTGGATGGCACCGACCCCACGCGAGTTTCGCGAGGAGTTCGCCTGGCTGAAGTCACGCATGTCGACCGATGCACCGTCGGCAGGCATGGAGATCGACGAAGAGGCGTGGGACGTCGAGCGCGTGATCGAGAACGATCGACGCTGGACAGACGGCGGGCGGCTCGTCCAAGTGACCGCCGCCCAGCACGAGGATTCGGGTCGGCTCGTCGCGTTCAACGAGCTGTCGATCGGCGAGGAACGCACGCAGGCCACCAGCCAGGAAGACACTCTCGTGCTCAAGGAGCACCGCGGTCACAGGCTGGGCCTGCTCGTCAAGTGCGCGGGACTCGTCTCATGGCGTGATGTCGCCCCTGACTCGCCGAAGGTCATCACCTTCAATGCCGAGGAGAACCGGCCGATGCTGGACATCAATGAGGCGATCGGCTTCGTTCCCGTTGCCTACGAAGGCGCCTGGAAGAAGGTGCTCGCCTGACCGCAGGGGCACGACCAGGCGGCGCACCGGGCACGCGGTCCGGTGCGCCGCCTCCGCCTCAGAATCCGTGCGCCTTCTTCCAGGCCTTCTCGGCCTTCGCGGGGGCCGTGTTCTGCCCGATGACGTCCCGCCCCGGTCCGCCGCTCAATGTGTCACGCGCGCTTCCGCCTTCGAGGAGGTCGTCTCCATCCTCGCCCCGAAGAACGTCCCTGCTGCCGTGGCCCAGTATCCAGTCATGGCCGGGCCCGCCGCTCAGGTCGTCACGCCCGTCGCCGCCGCGCACGAGGTCGTTGCCGAATCCGCCGGCCAACACGTCATCGCCGGTTCCTCCGAACAGCACGTCCCTGCCCGACCGGCCCAGGAGGCTGTCGCGGCCGCTCCCGCCGTTGAGCTCGTCGTCGCCTTCGCTTCCGTTGAGAGAGTCATCGCCGGACTGTCCGTGCAGGTAGTCGTCGCCTTCTCCGCCACCGAGCCAGTCGTCACCGGCGCCGCCGTAGAGCGAGTCGTCACCGGCATCCCCGTAGAGGATGTCGTCGCCGTCGTCCCCGTAGATCTCATCGTCGCCGCCGCGACCACGGATCCAGTCGTTCCCTGCGCCCCCGTGAATGATCTCGCTGGCCGTGTCATTGCCTCCACCGATCCGATCGTTGCCATCACCGCCGTGGATGACGTCGACTCCGCCGCCGCGCTCGATCTCCCCGCCGTCCTCCAGATCGATGCGGTCGTCGCCGTCCTCTCCGTAGACGGTGTCTGCGCCCAAGCCCGTCCAGATCGTGTCGTCGCCTCGCCCGCCAAGGATCAGGTCGTCGCCGGCGACGGCGTTGATGTCGTCGTCACCGTCGCCGCCGATGATGATGTCGTCGCCGTAGCTGCCGCTGATCTGATCCGCACCGTCTCCGCCATCGATCCAGTCGGGCCCGCCACCGCCGTCCGTCCCCAGCGCCGCGTCATCCGCGCTGCAGATGATGTCATCACCGCCTCGCCCCTCGATGTGGTCGGGCCCGGACGTTCCGACGATCACATCGTCGCCGTCCGTGCCGATGATGTCCTCGCCCGCGACCCCGATGATCGTCGCCGCTCGTCCGAAACAGGTGGGGTCTGCCGCGTGCACCGGGGAAGGCGCAAGGGTGACCGAGCCCAGGATCAGAGCGATGGCGGCAAGAGGGGCCGTACCGCGGAAGGTGCCGAGCTGCATGAGAAGTCTCCTGACCGGGCCGCCGTTGACCCTCATCGCCGGAGCCTAGCGGACGGCACCGGCGGCCGGCATGGCCGCGCCGTCACGCGCAGCGGTCGCGCGATGAGCTCCGCTTCTCTCGCGTCGCCGTTGGCAGTGCGCGCAATAGTGGCTCGATCGGTTCGTGAACGCGACACGCATGATCGGACGCCCGCACCGCGGGCACGGCTGGCCGGTGCGGCCGTATGCGTTCAGCGAGTGGGCGAAGTAGCCCGCCTGCCCGTTGACGTTGACGTACTGGGCGTCGAAGCTGGTCCCTCCCTCTGCCAGAGCACGCTCGAGGACGACCCGGATCTCCTGCAGCAGACGATTGACCGCCCTCGTCGACAGTGCCGCAGCAGGCGTCTCGGGGTGGATCCGGGCCGCCCACAGCGATTCATCGGCGTAGATGTTGCCGACGCCGCTGACGACGGTCTGGTCCAGGAGCACGCGTTTCACCGCTGCCCGATGCAGCGCCAGACGCTGACGGAATGCGGCGTCGGAGAAAGCGGGATCGAGTGGGTCGCGAGCGATGTGCGCGACCTGTGAGGGCGTCGATGCGGCACTCGAACCCCACCCGCCGGGCGCGTCGTCAGCGGTGGGGACCAGACGATCGATCGCGAGCGACCCGAAAGTGCGCTGGTCGGCAAAGACGATCGCCAGCTCCCCGTGACTCGGATGATCGAGGTGCAGGCGGATACGCTCGTGGCGCTCCCGCGGCGCGCCCGAGGCGCGCAGCAGCAGCTGACCGCTCATGCCGAGGTGAGCGATGAGGGCCTCGGCAGCAGCGCTCGCATCGTCTTCAGGGCTCAGCGGCAACCAGAGGAACTTGCCCCGGCGTGCTGCTGTCGACATACGGCGCCCGGACAGCGCGCGTTCGAACGACGCCGCATCGCCGTTGTGCCGGGTGAGTGCGCGTTCATCGAGCACCTCGGCGCCAAGAACGGTCGCGCCTGTCACGGCAGGCAGAAGGCCGGCGCGCACGACCTCGACTTCAGGCAGCTCAGGCACGGGCGGAGAGCTGGCGCCAGACGGCCAGCGCACCGGCCATCTCGGCTTGCTTCTTGCTCGAGCCCTCTCCCGTCGACGTGACCTCGCCCACCGAGACGGTGGCGGTGAAGCGGCGGTGGTGGTCGGGGCCCTCGGCCGTCACGGTGTAGACGGGCGGCGAGAGGCTCAGGCGAGCGGCCAGCTCCTGAAGGCTCGTCTTCGGGTCCATCGCTGCGCCGTAGCGCTCAGGGTCTGCGAGCAGCGGCGCGAGGAGACGCAGCACGAGCTCCGTCGCCGCGTCGGGACCCGCGGACAGGTACGTGGCGCCGAACACGGCTTCCATGGAATCGGCGAGGATGGAGTCCTTGTCACGACCGCCGGTCTGATCTTCGCCGCGGCCCAGCCGCAGGTACTGACCGAGCCCGATGCCGCGTGCGACCTCGGCGAGGGCCACCGTCGACACCACGCTCGCCCGCCGCTTCGCGAGCGCTCCCTCGTCGAGCTGCGGATGCGTCGTGAACAGGTGCACGGTGACTGCCTGTCCGAGGATCGAGTCGCCCAGGAACTCCAGACGCTCGTTGTGAGGAATCCCGCCGTTCTCGTACGCGTAGGAGCGGTGGGTCAGCGCAAGCGACAGAAGCTCGGGGTCGATATCGACCCCGAGCTTGTCGGTGAGCAATGAGAGCTCGGCTGAGACGTCAGTCACGACGTGACCGTCGTTCAGACGTCGGCGACCTTGCGGCCCTTGTACTCGAGGAACAGCTCGGTGCCCTGC
>CALANM010000171.1 GCA_937926065.1 uncultured Microbacterium sp. | reverse complement strand
CCGAGGGCGCCGCCGCTCTGCCGACGCGCGCCCCCGCGACATCCGGCGAGCGCCGCGCGCTGTCGCGTGGACGAGTCCCCTGCAAGGAGCCCCCCATGTCGTCGCTGACGCCCCCGCCCCCTCCTGCCGACAGCTCTTCTCCGGAGGTGCGACGCAACAGGAAGCTGGGGTGGATCGTGATCGGCGTGGCGCTGATCGTGGCGATGCTGCTGCTGTCTCAGGTCATCTGCGCGATCGCTGTCGGCGTCGCGATCACCGCCGGGATCTCCCTCGGCAAGAAGACTCCGACCTTCCTGCGGTTCAGGAGTCCCGCGAGCGCGTCGCGCGCACTGGTCATCGCGGTCGTCGTGGCGCTGGTGTCGGGCGCGATGGCGAACGTCGCCTTCCCGCGCGAGCCGGAGATCGCCGCCGCTCCCGCCGACGAGGCTCCCGTGGTGCCCCCTCCCCACGAGGCCGAAGACGACACCGTTCCGGCCACCGACGAGGTCACGGACACCGCCCCGACCACGCCGACTCCGACTCCGACTCCGACTCCGACGGTCGCTCCCGAAGAAGCCGAAGCCGGCACGGCGCTGGCCGCACTGGCGGCGCTCGACGTCAAGGGCCGTGCGCCCAAGACGGGGTACGACCGTGACCGGTTCGGTCAGAGGTGGAAGGACGTCGATCGCAACGGATGCGGCACCCGCGACGACATCCTCGCGCGCGACCTCGCCGACGTCATCAAGGACGGACGCTGCACGGTGACCTCCGGCATCCTCGATGACCCGTTCACCGGCCAGGTCATCCCGTTCCTGCGCGGGCAGGACACATCGGCTGACGTGCAGATCGACCACGTCGTCGCTCTGTCGGACGCGTGGCAGAAGGGCGCCCAGCAGCTGACCGCTCATCAGCGGGAGGTCTTCGCCAACGATCCGCTCAATCTGCTCGCCGTCGACGGATCCGCGAACGCGCAGAAGTCCGACGGCGATGCCGCGACGTGGCTTCCGAAGAACAAGGCGTTCCGCTGCGCGTATGTCGCGCGGCAGGTGTCGGTGAAGTCCGCCTACGCCCTGTGGGTGACGCAGGCGGAGTATGACGCGATCGTCCGCGTCCTGTCGGAGTGCCCCGACGAGCCGCTGCTCGAGTCGGAGCTCGCCGCCGACGCCATGGCGATGGAGGAAGAGCCCGAACCGGCGCCGACGAAGGAGCCGGAGCCGCAGCCGAAGGAGCCCGAGATGGTGTTCTACGCGAACTGCTCGGAGGCGAAGGCGGCCGGAGCCGCCCCGGTGCACCGCGGAGATCCCGGCTACGCGAGCCACCTCGACCGCGACGGAGACGGGGTCGGCTGCGAGAGCTGACCCGCACGGCCGGAGGGGACACCCCTAGCGCTGTCTTCCCCGCCGCACCAGCGCTTTCCCTCGACGCGTCGGCCGCGTTATGGTGTCGCGCGTGACCGACGACAGTACGCCCGGCCCCGATGACCTCCTGACGGCCGCTCCCACCGGTCGCGTCGACACCGCGATGAGCGATGGTCCATCAGACGCGCGGCGCTTCCGCCCGAGCCGATGGGTGATCGGCCCCGCCGCGGTCATCACGGTCGTGTTCAGCGCCTTCGCGATCATCTTCCCGTCTCAGGCTGAGACGTTCTTCGGAGCGATCCAGGGTGCGATCGTCGACGGTTTCAGCTGGTACTACGTCGCGATCACGGCATTCTTCGTCGCCTTCTGTCTCTTCCTCGGCTTCAGCCGCTACGGCGACATCCGGCTCGGAAGGGACGACGACGAACCCGAGTTCTCGATGCTGGCGTGGTTCTCGCTGCTGTTCGCCGCCGGCATGGGCATCGGCCTGGTGTTCTACGGCGTGAGCGAACCGCTCAGTCACTACATCAGTCCCAAGCCGGGAGTCGAGGGCACGCCGGCGCAGCTCGCACAGTCCGCGCTCACCCAGACCTACCTGCACTGGGGTGTTCAGGCGTGGGCGATCTACGTGGTCGTGGGGCTCGCGCTCGCCTATGCGATCCACCGCCGTCGCCGCCCTCTGTCGATCCGGTGGGCGCTCGAACCGGTGCTCGGCCGTCGCGTGCGGGGCGGCTGGGGCAACACGATCGATGCGGTCGCGCTCGTCGGCACGCTCTTCGGAGTCGCCACGAGCCTCGGCCTGGGCGTGCTGCAGATCAGCTCGGGCCTCGAAGCCGCCGGGATCATCGAGGAGCCCAGCCTCTTCTCGCAGATCGTGATCATCGCGGTCATCACGGCGGCGGTCCTGTTCTCGGTGCTGTCAGGCGTTGCCCGAGGGATGAAGTGGCTGTCGACGACGAACCTCGTGCTCGCCGCCGCACTGCTCGTGTTCGTGCTCTTCGCCGGCGACACGTTCTACCTGCTGCGCGAATGGGTGCAGTCGATCGGCTCGTACCTGCAGAACTACATCGGGCTCAGCTTCAGTGTCAGCGCCTTCCAGGGCCAGGCCGGCCAGGACTGGCAGGCGTCGTGGACGTCGTTCTACTGGGGCTGGTGGATTTCGTGGGCCCCGTTCGTCGGCATCTTCATCGCGCGCGTCAGCCGAGGCCGCACCGTGCGCGAGTTCGTGATGGGCGTGCTCATCGTGCCGACGCTGCTCGGCATCCTGTGGTTCGCCGTGCTCGGCGGCTCGGCGGTGCGCCAGGAGGTGGCCGAGCCCGGGACGATGACCGAGGCCGACGGGTCGGTCAACATCGAAGGCGCCCTGTTCCAGCTGTTCGAGCATCTTCCGGCGCCGCTCGTGCTCACCATCGGGGCGCTCCTCCTCATCTCGATCTTCTTCGTCACCTCCGCCGACTCGGGCGCGCTCGTGATGGGCATGATCGCGACCGGCGGCAACCCGGAGCCCTCCAAGCCGGTGCGGACCCTCTTCACCCTCATCACGGCACTGCTCGCGATCGCCCTGCTCATCGCGGGCGGACTCGTCGCTCTGCAGACGGCGGCGATCATCATCGCCCTCCCGTTCAGCATCGTCATGCTGCTCATCTGCTGGGCCCTGGTCGTCGCCTTCCGGCGCGAGCACGCCGCCTATGAACGGGCACGGCGAGCGCAGCTGGTCGAACGCATCGGCGAGCACTACGGCCTCGAGGTCGAAACGCCGAACGAGGAAGGCGTGCACCTGCGCTGGCTGCGGCCCAGACCCCGCCGCTGAGCGAGCTCACCACCGACTGCGGACGTCTGCGACCCGTCGTCGCCGGACCAGGGCGAGATGCGGCCTGAAAGGAGAACCCGATGACGGTCGTCGTGGTCGAAGGGGAGAGCGACCGCGCTGCGCTGGAAGTCCTCAGCGAACGGATGTCGATCAAGCTGCCGCCCGTCATCGTGCTGGGCGGCGCCCACGGCATCCGCCGCCCCCTACATGACCTCGAGGGCCAGGACGTTCTCGGGCTCGTGGATGCCAACGAGCGGCACGTCTTCGAAGACCTCGCCGACGAGATCTACGTGTGCGAGCCCGACCTCGAGGGCGAGCTGATTCGCGCGCTCGGCGTCGCGGGCGTCGAAGCAGTGATCGCCGCAGAAGGCGAACTCGCCTCGTATCGCCGACTCCAGGGCCAGCCCGCCCAACGACAGCAGCCCGCCGACCGGCCGCTCGCCCGCTTCCTCGGCGGACGCAGCGGCAACAAGCTCCGCTACGCTCGCCTGCTCGCCGCCGCCGTCCCCCTCGGACGGACGCCGCCGCCCCTCGCCGCACTGTTGCGGGCCGCCGCAAAGCGTCAAGAGTGACCGGCGAGGCCGACGACGCCGTCGGCTACGACTCGCGTGCATCGAAGGTTGTCTCGGTCGGCGCCCTGGCGGGGTGGCAGGAGCTCCTTGCTGGCCGCCCACGTAAAGACGCGATCCTCCGGCGGCAAGCCCGATCTGACGGTCAGGGGCGTCGGGGCTCGGGGTCGTCGCTTTCAGCCCATTTATCCGTCGCCTCAAGGGTGGCGTCCATGTCGTCGTCGTCGACGTCGGAGCCGTAGATCTGTTTGTCGCTGAGCGGGTAGCGGTCTGCCATGGGCACACGTCACCCCTCGCAGAACGCACGGGAAATCCGCGCAACGCGCCGACCGTCCCGCTCCGCACATGGAATGCCGGAGCCTGTCCCTAGGCTGGCGGCATGCACCGATACACAGCTCCCACAGCTCTCATCCTGTCCGCCTTCCTCCTCGCTGGCTGCAGCACCGGGGCGACGACCGAACGCACCACACCTGGGTCGCAGAACTCCGCCCCGGGCACGACCGAGGAAGAGGTCGCGCCGGCCGAACCGCTTGACCTGACCGGCGAGTGGAAGC
>CALANM010000170.1 GCA_937926065.1 uncultured Microbacterium sp. | reverse complement strand
GGTCGGGGCGGGCGGGCGTCTCGGCCGCGGAGACGGCGGCGAGCGCCGCACGCCCTTCATCGGTCGAGATCCTGCGTGCCATGGCTCCACGCTACTCCGGGCCGATGCGAGGACCGCGGCCGGTCGATGAGAGCGCGCCTCGGTAGGCTGGAGGGGTGCGCATTCTCGTCCTCGGTTCCGGTGCCCGTGAGCACGCCATCGTCCTCGCCCTGAAGCGCGAGGATGCCGGACACGAGCTGTTCGCAGCCCCCGGCAACGCCGGCATCGCCCGCGACGCCGCGATCGTCGCCGGGCTCGACGCGAACGACCCTGCGGCCGTCACCGAGTACGCGAACGACGAGAACATCGATCTCGTCGTCATCGGACCCGAGGCGCCCCTGGTCGCCGGTGTCGCCGACGCGCTGCGCGAGCGCGGCATCCCCGTGTTCGGCCCCGGCAAGGCGGCGGCGCAGCTCGAGGGCTCCAAGGCGTTCGCCAAGCGCATCATGGAGGCCGCGGGCGTTCCCACCGGCCGCGCGGCCCGCGCCCACACGCTCGCCGAGGTCGAGGACGCGATCGACGCCTACGGCGCTCCCTACGTGGTGAAGGCCGACGGTCTCGCGGCCGGCAAGGGCGTCATCGTGACGTCCGACCGCGCAGCGGCCCTGGCCCACGCCGAGACCTACCTCCCGCACGGGCCGGTGCTGGTCGAGGAGTTCCTCAGCGGCCCCGAGGTGTCGCTGTTCTTCGTCTCCGACGGCGACACGGTGCGCGCCCTCAGCCCCGCGCAGGACTTCAAGCGCGCATACGACGGCGACGCCGGACCCAACACGGGCGGCATGGGCGCGTACTCGCCGCTGCCCTGGCTGGCCGGCGCGTTCGGCGGCGAGGAGGAGTTCGTCGCCGAGGTCACCCGCACCGTCGCCGAACCCGTGATCCGCCAGCTGGATGCCGAGGGCACGCCCTTCATCGGCCTCCTCTATGCCGGGCTCATCCTCACGGAGCAGGGCGTGAAGGTCATCGAGTTCAACGCGCGCTTCGGCGACCCCGAGACGCAGGTCGTGCTCGCCCGCCTCGTGACCCCGCTGTCGGGCCTGCTCATGGCCGCCGCGAGCGGTCACCTCGAGGACGAGCCGACCCCGCAGTTCGCCGAAGCCGCCGCCGTCACCGTGGTCCTCGCGAGCGAGGGCTATCCGGAGGCGCCCGTCACGGGCCGCCCGATCTCCGGGCTGGATGCCGCGGCATCCGTCGAGGGCGTGCACCTCGCGCACGCGGCGACAGCCGAGAAGGACGGCGGTCTCATCGCCACCGGCGGCCGTGTGCTCAACGTCGTCGCGCTGGGCAACACGTTCTTCGAGGCGCGGAACCGCGCCTACCGTGCGCTGGCCGAGATCTCGCTCGAGGGCTCACACCACCGCACGGACATCGCCGCCCGCGTCGCCGACTGACGCGCCGCGGCGCGGCGGGATCGAGTGGGGACGCTCGAGGAAGCAGACCGCCACCAGCCCGACGAGGATGACGACGAGCGGCAGCACCAGGGACTGCGCCATCGCGGCCGAGAAGCCCTCGGCGACGGCCGGCGGCATCGCACCGTCGCCGAATCCGCTGGCCGAGGCGTCGCGCGCGCCGGGCAGCTGCACGTGGAGGCGGTTCTGCATGAGTGCGGCGATCGCGGCCGAGCCGACGACCGAGCCGACCGTGCGGGTCGTGTTGTAGATGCCCGCTCCGGCGCCGGCCGCGCGCGGCGGCAGGTTGCGGGTCGCGGTGGTCGCGAGCGGACCCCACATCCCGGCGTACCCGATGCCGGTGACCGCCGACGGAAAGAGGAACATCCACATCGGGGTGCCGGGGCTCATGAGGAGCGCGTACGAGGCGAGACCCGTGGCGACCAGCAGCAGTCCGGGCACGAGCAGGAAGCGCGGGTCGGTGCGATCGAGCAGCCTGCCGGCGAGGGGCGCCAGGACACCCGAGAGCACCGCCATCGGCACGAGGAGCAGGGCGGATTCCGTGGGAGTGGCGCCGCGGGCGAGCTGCAGGAAGAACATGAACGGCAGCGACATGCTCGTGACGGTGAACCCGACCGTCGTGATGCCGAGGTTGGCCACCGAGAAGTTGCGGTCACGGAACAGCTCGAGCGGCACGAGGGGCTCGCTCTTGGTGCGCGACTGCGTCCACACGAACACCCCGACCACGATCACGCCGCCGACGATCATCGCCCAGACGAGGGGCGACCAGTCGTTGGCCTCGCCCTCCTGCAGGCCGAACACGATGAGGAACAGGCCGATGGCGCTCAGCACGACCCCGACGATGTCGAAGCGGTGCGGGTGGGTCTCGAGCCTGGGCACATAGATCCACGCGAGGACGAAGCCGACGATGCCGACGGGGATGTTGACGAAGAAGACCCACTCCCACCCGAAGCCGTCGACGAGGAGGCCGCCGGCGAGCGGTCCGACCAGCGAGGCGAAGCCGGCGGTCGCGCCCCACAGCCCCATCGCGGCGCCGCGGCGGTTCGGCGGGAACGTGCGCGTGATGACCGCCATCGTCTGCGGCGTCATGAGGGCGGCGCCGAGGCCCTGCACCCCTCGCATGACGATGAGCATCTCGAGGGACGTGGAGAGGCCGCAGCCGAGTGACGCGAGCGTGAAGATCGCCAGGCCGACGAGGTAGATGTTCTTGGGGCCGAAGCGGTCGCCGAGGCGACCGGTGATCAGCAGCGGCACGGCGTAGGTGAGCAGGTACGCCGAGGTCACCCACACCACGTTGTCGAGGTTGGTCGAGGCGGGGTCGAGGTCGGCCTTGATGGCCGGGTTCGCGACCGAGACGATCGTCGTGTCGACGAGGATCATGAAGAAGCCGATGACCAGGGCCCCGAGTCCTGCCCACGGGCTGCGGGCGTGCGGCGAGGCGGTGGCGGTGCTGTCAGCGGCGCGCGGGTGCGGGCGCTCGGTGCCGGTCATGCGAGGACGCTTTCTCTGAAGGCCGCGAGACGCCCTCGCGTCTCGGCGGGCAGTTCGTGCGGACCCCACGGAAGCGCAGAGTCTTCGAGGCGGGTCAGGATGCCGTGGACCCACCGGATGTCGGTGTCGAGCATCATGAGCTCTCGCTCCAGCTCGACGAGGAACTGGAAGGGCACCTCGCGCTCGTGCGCCGACGCGAGGGTCGCCTGCACGTCGCCGCGATGATCGCGCAGCGCCGTGGCACGCGCCGTCAGGAGGGCGATGACGTCGGCGCGCGGGAGCACGTGCGCCTCCGAGAGCGCGACGCGGAACTCGAGGATGCGGTCGATGCGCGCGAGGTTGTCGCGCACCCAGGCGTCGGCGAGCGCGGCGCCCGCATCCGAGATCGCGTATGTGGTGCGCTCGGGGCGATTGCCTTCACGGCCGACGCCCGCTTCGGTGATCAGGCCATGCCGTTCGAGGCGGTCGACCGTGTGGTACAGCGTGCCGCGGGAGCCGCCGACGAGGTCGTCGCGGCGCTGCTGCATGAGCCGGAGCATCTCGTAGGGGTGCATGGGCCGTTCGCGCAGCAGGCCCAGCACGACGATGGCGAGCGGAGTGAGCGCGCGCGTCGCGGCATCCGTCAAGTCTCGCCCTCCCCCGAATAGTCCATGTGGACTGTAGCAGCAGCTCCGGACGTCAGTGGTCGGAGGTGTGCCGCGAGAGGCGCGTCTCCTCCTGGTCGAGGAGCGTCTGCGCCTCCGCGAGCACACGCGACGAGTAGGTTCCCTGCGAGCGCAGTTCGAGCAGCCGCTCGCGCTCGGCGACGACCATTGCCAGGCGCAGCTCCTGATACTGCTGGTGCGGAGCCTCGCTGACGCCCTTCGCGCGCGCACGCTCCCACGCCGCCTCGGTGCGCAGGAACGTCGTCTGCCGGGCGCGCTCGATGACATCGGGATCGATCGGCACGGTCTCGGCCACGGCCGTCTCGAGCTCGTCGAGCGCCGTGAGCCCCACGTTGCTGAGATCGTCGAGCAGCTCGGCGAGCTCCCTCCGGTCCTGATGCGCGTCGATGCCCTGCACCTTCAGCAGGCGGATGAGCCACGGGAGCGTCCCGCCCTGCAGCACGATGCTCACGACCGCCACGGTGAACGCGATCAAGATGAGCTGCGGGCGATACGGGGTGTTCTCGGGCAGCGACTGCGCGGCGGCCAGCGTCACCACGCCGCGCATGCCCGACCAGCCGAGGATCATGCCGCCGCGCCAGTCGATGTGCTCCTGCCGCTGCTGCTCGAGATCGGCGCGCCGCCGCTCGTAGTCGCGCTCGAGGCGGTTGCGGTTGCGGGCCTCGCGCACAGACTCGACCGGGTGGTTGCGGTAGTAGTACAGCGCCAGCAGCGCCCGGTAGGTGCGCTTCTCGCTGCGCTCCTCGCGCTTCCCGAGCCCGTAGACGAGCGGCCCGATCCACAGGAAGCGGATGACGATGAGCGCCCCGGTGGCGAGCAGCCCGATGAGGACGGCGTCGACCGCGCTGAGCACAGTCGGGTCGACGTGGTCGATGAGCGTTCGGATCTCGAGGCCGATCAGCAGGAACACGCCGTTCTCGAGCAGGAACTGGATCGTGCGCCAATTGATGCGGTCGCTGATGCGCGACTGCGCCGAGAACGCGTTCGGTGCGGCGTGCCCCGTGTAGAGGCCGGCGACGACGACGGCGAGGACGCCCGACGCATGCAGCTGCTCGGCGGGCATGAACGCGACGAACGGCACGGCGAGCGACAGGGCGGTGTCGAGCACGGGGTCGTTGAGCTTCGAGCGCACCCACACCGACACGAAGCCGGCGACGAGCCCCACGAACACCGCCACCACGACCGCGACGCAGAAGTCGAGCACGCCCTCCCACGGCGACGTGATGCCGACGGCCGCCGCCGTGACAGCCGAGCGAAGGAGCACGAGCGCGGTCGCGTCGTTGAGGAGGCCCTCGCCCTCGAGCACCGTCAGCAGCCGAGGCGGCAGACCGAGCCGGCGACCGATCGAGGTGGCGGCGACGGCATCCGGGGGGCTGATGATCGCGCCCAGCGCGACCGCTGCCGCCAGGCTCAGCTCGGGAAGGAGGCCGTAGAGCAGGAAGCCCGCCGCGAACGCCGTCACGATCACGAGCACGACGGACAGGCTCGCGATCGGGCCGAGGTTGCGGCGGAAGTCGGTGATGGGAACGCTGATCGCCGCCGCGTAGAGGATCGGGGGCAGGACGCCGTCGAGGATCACCTCGTGCGGCACTTCGATCTCAGGGACGCCCGGCAGGTAGGACAGCGCGACGCCGACGACCACCAGGATGATGGGTGCCGCGATGCCGAGCTTCTTCGAGAAGGCGGCCACCGCGACGATCACCGCCACTGCGATGACCCCGTAGACACCCAGCTCCATACGTCCAAGGGTATTGGGCGCCGGCGGGGCCGACGGCGCAGAGCGCACAGCCCACGGGCGGATAATGGACGGGTGACCGACGCGCGCGCCCTTCCCGGCTGGACCCACGTGTACTCGGGGAAGGTGCGCGACCTGTACCGTCCCGCATCGGGGGACGACGACCGGATGCTGGTCGTCGCGAGCGACCGCGTGAGCGCGTTCGACTTCGTGCTGAGCCCCGGCATCCCCGAGAAGGGCGCCCTCCTGACGCGTCTGAGCCTGTGGTGGTTCGGCCAGCTCGCGGGAGGCGACGGCGGACGCGCCGTGCCCAACCACCTCATCGAAGGCGCGGAGCCGCCTGCCGAGGTCGCCGACCGCGCGATGGTCGTGAAGGCGCTCGACATGCAGCCCATCGAATGCGTCGTCCGCGGCTACCTCACCGGATCGGGGTGGGCCGAGTACGAGGCGTCGCGGACCGTGTGCGGCATCCCGCTCCCCGACGGCCTGACCAACGGCGACCGGCTGCCCGAGCCCCTCTTCACTCCCGCGTACAAGGCGCCCATGGGCGAGCACGACGAGAACATCACCTTCGAGCAGACGGTCGAGATCGTCGGCGCCGAGCGGGCCGCCGAGCTGCGCGACCTCTCGCTCGAGATCTACACGCGAGCGGCCACGGCGGCCGAGCGCAAGGGGCTGATCCTCGCCGACACGAAGTTCGAGTTCGGGGTCGACGCCGACGGCATCCTGACCCTGGCCGACGAGGTGCTCACGAGCGACTCGTCGCGGTACTGGGATGCCGAGGCCTGGCGCACCGGCAGGGCGCCCGCCGAGCGCATGGCCAGCTTCGACAAGCAGATCGTGCGCGACTGGCTCGCCGCGAACTGGGACCGCCAGGGCACGCCGCCGGAGCTTCCGGCCGACGTCGTGGCACGGACCGCGGCGAAGTACCGCGAGCTGCTCGACCTGCTCACCGCCTGAATCGGCCGCGGCAGGGCCTGTCGCACCGCCGCTCACAGGGTTCTCCCAGGTAGCCTGACACGCAGGCATCCCACCTACCCCGAGGAGCACCCGTATGCCCGTTTGGAAACTGCACGGCGATGGCCGTCACGTCGCGCCCGGCGCTGTCGTCAAGCCCGATGAGCGCCTGAGCTGGGGCGGCACGGTCGCCATCGGCGCCCAGCACGTCGTCGCCATGTTCGGCGCGACCTTCCTCGTGCCGATCATCACCGGCTTCCCCGTGGCCACGACCCTGCTGTTCTCGGGTCTGGGCACCCTGCTATTCCTGCTGCTCACGCGCAACCGCCTCCCCAGCTACCTCGGCTCGTCGTTCGCGTTCCTCGCGCCGATCCTCGCCGTCAACGGCGGCAACCGGCTCGAGACCCCCGAGCAGTACGGCCAGGCGCTCGTCGGCGTGTTCTTCGCCGGTGTGCTGCTCGCGGTCGTCGGCTTCGCCGTTCAGCGCGCCGGCTCGGGATGGGTCGAGAAGCTCATGCCGCCCGTCGTCGCCGGTGCGATCGTCGCGCTGATCGGCTTCAACCTCGCGCCCGCCGCGTGGAACAACTTCAGCCTCGAACCGGTGAGCGCCACCGTGACCCTCGCGGCCGTCGTGCTGTTCTCCGTGCTGTTCCGCGGCTTCCTCGGCCGCATCTCGATCTTCCTCGGCGTCATCGTCGGCTACATCGTGTCGATGTTCCTGCACGAGTGGACCGGCCGCGAAGGTGAGACGCAGTCGGCCAAGTTCGACCGGGTGGCCGAGCTCGCGCAGGTCGACTCCTTCGGCGACATCTTCGGCAAGTGGATCGGACTTCCCCAGTTCCACCTGCCGGCCTTCGGCGACGCCGCCTCGTGGGGCTTCCTGCCGATGTTCCTCCCGGTCGTGCTCGTGCTGATCGCCGAGAACATCGGTCACGTGCGCGGCGTCGCGTCGATGGCCGAAGACCCCTCGATCAACAAGCAGACCGGCAATGCGCTGTTCGCCGACGGCGTCGCCACGACCATCGCGGGCGCCTTCGGCGGCTCGGCGACCACGACGTACGGCGAGAACATCGGCGTCATGGCCGCCACTCGCGTGTACTCGACCGCCGCCTACTGGGTCGCCGGCGCCGTCGCCATCCTGTTCTCGTTCTCGCCGCTGGTCGCCGCGATCATCGACACGATCCCGGCGGGCGTCATCGGCGGTGTCACGACCGCGCTGTACGGCCTCATCGGCATCATCGGCATCAAGATCTGGGTCGACAACCGCGTCGACTTCTCGCGACCGGTGAACCAGCTCACGGCCGCAGTGGCGTTCATCATCGCGATGGCCGACTACACGATGAACGCGGGCAGCTTCCAGTTCGGCGGCATCGTGCTCGGCACGGTCGCCGCGCTGCTGATCTACCACGTGGGCAACGCGATCGCGCGCGCGCGCAAGACCGGCGCCGACGACGGCGGCCCGCTGCCCGCGGTGGGACAGCTGGGCGGAGACCCTGTCGAGGCGATCAGGGAGTAGGGTCCGACACTGTCGGAATAGCCGTCGGATGCCGGAGGTTGAATATTCATATGAATGCAACGCCTCCGGCATCCGCGGCTCCCTCGTCGGGCCTCGCGCCCGCCACCACCATGGGCGCCGTCACTCTGCTCGTGGGTGACCTCGACGCCATGACGCGCTACTACCGCGACGTCGTCACCCTGCAGGTGCTCGGCGCCGAAGGCGAGACCGTCACCCTCGGCCGCGGCGGCCGCCCGCTCGTCGTCCTCCGGCACGAGCCGCGACTGAAGCACGCCGCCCCCGGCTCGGCAGGGCTGTTCCACACGGCGATCCTCTTCGAGACGCAGGAGGCCCTGGCAGCCGCGCTCTCCAGCGTCGCGCGCCACGCTCCGCACACCTTCACCGGCAGCGCCGACCACCTCGTGAGCCAGGCGTTCTACTTCACCGACCCCGAGGGCAACGGCATCGAGCTGTACTGGGACCGCGACCGCACCCAGTGGTCGTGGACCCACGGCCAGGTCGAGATGGACACCCTCTACCTCGACCCCAACGCGTTCCTGCGCGAGCACCTCACCGAGGCGGCGGCCTCGGGCGGCACGGCGACGGATGCCGCGGGCATCGGCCACGTACACCTCTCGGTCGGCGACGTCGCGACCGCCCGCGCCTTCTACGTCGACGCCCTCGGCTTCGACGCGACCCTCTCGATGGGCGAGTCGGCCCTGTTCGTGAGCGCCGGGGGCTACCACCACCACATGGCCATGAACGTGTGGAACTCCCGTGGCGCCGGCCCCCGCATGCCCGCGCTCGGGCTCGGCCGGGTCGACCTCGCGCTCCCCGACGCCGACAGCCTCGGCGAGCTCGGCGAGCGCCTGACGCACTACGGCATCGCCGTGCGCGACGACGGGCAGACCCTGCGATTCGACGACCCCTGGCTCAACGAGCTCTCGGCCACGACCCCCTGACCGCTGCCAGGCGGGTCCGCAAGCCCCTAGAGCTCTTCCCGGGCGAGCGTCCGACGGCCGTCCCGTGCACGCGGGCGTCAGGCGGAGTCGCGGACGATGAGCTCCGTGTCGAGGATCGTCATGTGCGGCGGACGTCCGCCGGCGAGCATCGCGAGCAGCACGTCGGCCATCTTCTGGCCCTGCGCGAACGACGGCTGACGCATGGTCGTGAGCTGCGGCACGACGCTGACGGCGACGGGCGAATCGTCGAAGCCGACGAGCGCCACGTCATCGGGCACGCGGATGCCGGCCCGCTCGAGCACCGAGAGCGCACCGCGCGCCATGAGATCGCTCGCGACGAACAGCGCGTCGAGGTCTGCACCGCTCGCAAGGATCCGCTCCATGGCGGCGGCGCCCCCGTCGGCGGTGAAGTTGCCGTCTTCGACTGCGGCCTCGTCGAGCCCCGCGCCACGCAGCGCCGCGCGGTAGCCCTGCAGACGGTCGATGCCGGCGGGCATCGTGAGTGGGCCGGTGATCGTCGCGATGCGGCGATGGCCCCTGTCGATGAGGTACTCGGTGGCGTTGCGGCCGGCGGCGTAGTTGTCGACGTCGACGTAGTGGTCGTCCTCGCGTTCGCGCACCGGCCGGCCGCCGTAGACCACGGGGACGGCGGCGGCGATGCGGTCGATGAAGGTGTCGCTCGTGTGGTGCGAGACGACGATCGCGCCGTCGACGGCGCCGCTGCGGAGGTAGGCGGTCGCCTTGTCCTGCGGGTCGTCGCTCGCGATGATCAGGTTGAGCACGTAGTCCGACCGGCTCAGCCGCGAGTTGATGCCCGATACGATCGCGGCGAAGAACGGATCGCCGAAGAACCGGGTGGTGTCCTCGGGGACGACGAGCGCGATCGCCATGGTGGCGCGGCTCGCGAGCGAGCGCGCGGCGCGGTTGGGAACGTAGTTGAGCTCCGCGATCGCTCGCTGCACCGCCTCGAGGGCGGCCGGGCTCACCGACGTCGACCCGTTCACGACACGCGACACGGTCGATCGAGAGACGCCCGCGGCCGCCGCGACCTCTTCGATGGTCACGGCAGAGCGTGCCGGGTCGGCCGCGGAGCGCGTGGAGTCGATGGTCACGGTCGTTCTGCTCTCGTCAGTCTCGGTTCGATGTCGTCACAGGCCGTCGGCTGCGCGTCGCCGCCGGCTCACGCCTTCGCAGGGACGTCGATCGCGCGTTCGGCGATGATGCGACGATACTCGAGCGCGCTGTCCTTGAGCGTGCGCTCCTGAGTGTCGTAATCGACGCGCACGATGCCGAACCGCTTCTCATACCCCCACGCCCACTCGAAGTTGTCGAGGAGCGACCAGTAGAAGTAGCCGCGCACGTCGACCCCCGCGTCGAGCGCGTCGCGGACCGCACCCAGGTGCCCGCGCAGGAACTCGGTGCGCTCGACGTCGTGCACCCCGTCGGGGCTGACGGTGTCGTCGTAGGCGGCGCCGTTCTCGGTGACGTACAGCACGGTCCCCACCGGCTGCGCGTACTCGGTCCACACCCGCTGCAGCACGTGGGACAGGCCCTCGGGCTGCACCTCCCAGTGCATGGAGGTGCGCGGGAGTCCCCGCTCGTGCAGATGGATGCCGTCGTGCGACGGGAACGGCGACTCCGCACGACGTGGGGTCGGCGCGTCGGTGGGCGCCGGCGGATTCGGGTCCGGCTCTCCGCCGACGTACTCGTTGTGGTAGTAGTTCACGCCGAGCGCGTCGAGGCGCGTCGAGATGACCTCGAGGTCGCCGGGCCGGTTCGCGGCATCCAGCGCGTCGATCGCTTCGGCATCCACGGCGCGGATGTCCTCGACGATGTCTTCCGGGTAGGCGCCCCGGAAGATCGGGTCGAGGAACCAGCGGTTGAACTGTCCGTCGATGCGGCGGGCGGCATCCGCGTCGGCGGGGTCGTCCGGGTCGACGGGCTCCGCGCCCGTCAGGTTGAGCGTGATGCCCAGCTTGAGCGACGCGTCGCGTGCCCGCAGCTCGCGGATCACCTGCCCGTGTCCGAGCATGAGGTGATGGGCGGCGAGCACGCCCTCGGTCACGGAATAGTGGCCGGGCGCGTGGATGCCGGCGGTGTAGCTGAGGAACGACGAGCACCACGGCTCGTTGAGCGTCGTCCAGTTCTCCACGCGGTCGCCGAGGGCGTCGTGCACGTCGAGCGCGTACTCGGTGAACAGGTCGCTGATCTCGCGCGATGTCCAGCCGCCGCGCTCCTGCAGCGCCTGCGGCAGGTCCCAGTGGTAGAGCGTGAGCCAGGGGACGATTCCGGCGCCGCGAAGCTCGTCGACGAGACGCCGGTAGAAGTCGAGGCCCTTCTGATTGACCGGCCCGCCGTCGGGACGCACGCGCGACCACGACACCGAGAACCGGTAGGTGTCGAGTCCGAGCTCCTTCATGAGGGCGACGTCGTCGGCGTAGCGGTGGTAGTGGTCGCACGCCACGTCGCCGTTGTCGGCGTTGATCACGGCGCCGGGCTCGCGCGAGAACGCGTCCCAGATGGAGGCCCTGCGCCCGTCTTCGAACGCGGCGCCCTCGATCTGATAAGCGGCGGTGGCGGCCCCGAACAGGAAGCCGTCAGGGAAGGATCGCGACATGGAGGCAGAGTCCTCTCGCGGGATGCGGCTCATGGGAGTTCCTTCTCACCCCTTGACGGCGCCGGCCATGATGCCGCTCACGAGCTGCTTGCCCGCGAAGATGAACAGCAGCAGGAGCGGGATCGTGGCGAGGATGACGCCGGCGAGCACGATCGAGTAGTCGACGAAGTAGTTCGACTGCAGGAGCGACAGTGCCACGGGAAGGGTCGGGTTCTGGCGGTCGAGCACGATGAACGGCCAGAAGAAGTTGTTCCATGCGCCCACGAAGGTGAACAGGAACAGCATGGCGGCCGCGGGGCGTGCGGCGGTGACGCCGACGGTCCAGAACGTGCGGATCATCGAGGCGCCGTCGACGCGGGCCGCCTCGATGAGCTCGTCGGGCACCGCCTGGCGCAGGTACTGCGTCATCCAGAACACGCCGAACGCGCTCGTGAGGGCGGGGATGATGATCGCGCCGATCTGCCCCGTCCATCCGAGCTCGCTGAACAGGATGTACAGCGGCACGACGCCGAGCTGCTGCGGCACGGCCATGGTCGCGACGACGAAGACGAGGAGGGCCGGTCCGCCGAGGAAGCGGAGCTTCGCGAACGCCCAGCCTGCGAGCGTCGACGTGATGACGACGGCGGCGGCGATGAGGAACGAGCTGTAGATCGAGTTCCACAGGGCGGGCCAGAAGTTGACGGCCTCATTGTTCATGACGGCCATCGCGTTGTCCCAGAAGTTGCCGCCGGGAACCCACGAGAACGGACGGCGCAGCGACGACGCGTCGCCCGACCCGATGATGAACGACCAGTACAGCGGGAAGACGCCCGTGAGGAAGACGACGGTCAGGATGCCGTAGGTCACCCAGCCGGGGCGGGTGCCGCGGATCTTGATCGTGCGGCTGCCGCGGCGGCGGGCCTTGGCGTTCGGGATGCCCTCTTCGGCGACGGTGAGCGTGGCGGGGGTGGTTTCCAGAGTGCTCATCGCGAGGCCTCCTCCTTGACGTTCTTCTTGGCCGCTTTCCCGAGCGCACGCGCCTGGCGCTTGGTCAGCTCGCGGTGGAGCCCTTCGTCACGCACGAGCGTGCGGGTGATGAAGAGGTTGATCAGGCCGATGAGCAGGATGATGACGAACAGGATCCACGCCATCGCCGCGGCGCGGCCGAAGTTCCACTGGCCCCAGCCGATGTCGTAGAGGTACAGGGCGATCGTCAGCCACTGCTGTCCGGCGCCTCCTCGTCCGAACTGATCGAACACGCGCGGCTCGTCGAAGATCTGCAGGCCGCCGATGGTCGAGGTGATGATGACGAAGATGAGCGTCGGCTTGAGCGACGGCAGCGTGATGGAGAAGAACTGACGGACGGGGCCGGCGCCGTCGACGGTGGCCGCCTCGTAGAAGTCGCGGTTGACGGCCTGCATCGCCGCGAGCAGGATCAGCGTGTTGTAGCCGGTCCAGCGGTAGTTCACCATCGTCGCGATGGCGACGTGGCTGGCCAGCGGGTCCTTGTGCCAGGGGATGCCGTCGATCCCGATCCCGTTCAGCCAGGTGTTCACGAGGCCGAAGTTGTCGGCGAAGATCGCCGTGAAGATGAGGCCGACGGCCACGGGGGCGACGACGAACGGGAGCAGGACGCTCATGCGCCAGAAGGTCCTGGCGCGGATGTTGCGGTCGAGCACGGCGGCGATGAAGATCGCGAGGATCAGCTGCGGCACGCTCGAGAGCAGGAAGATGCTGAAGGTGTTGCGCAGCGCCGTCCAGAAGTGGGGCTGCGTGAGGATCCAGACGTACTGGTCGATCCCGATGAACTCACCCGAGTTGCGGACCAGGTCCCAGTCCATGAACGAGATGACCGCCGTGTACCCGATCGGGAACAGGCCCACGATCGCGAACATGATGAAGAACGGCGAGATGTACAGGTAGGGCGAGAACTTGAGGTCCCACTTGCTGAGCTTCTGCGAGAACGAGATGACCCGCGGCTGACGGGTGCCGTCGTCTTTCTTCGTGGGGCGCGTCGCCGGGCGCGTTGCAGTGGTGGTCACGGTCGTCCTTCGTGCATGGCGGTCGAGAAGAGGGCGGATGCCGGGGGCGCGGCGTTCGGGTCGCCGCGCCCCCGGTTCGGGTCAGATCAGAAGGCGCTGACCTCGGTCACCCAGGTGTTCCAGGCGGTCTCCTTGTCTTCGACACCGTCGAAGACACGGGTCACGGCGTTCTGCAGAGCGTCGTGGAACTGGAAGTACTTCTCGCCCTTGTAGGTCGAGACCGTGATGGCGTTGGCGCGGTTGATGCCGATCTCGCCGGTGGGCGCGTCGTTGAAGTACTCGTTGACGAAGCCGGTCAGGTCGGGGCTCGACTGCGCGTCGGGCTGGCTCGGGAACGTGCCGGCGCTGTTGAACGCCTTGATCTGCGTCTCGGGCGAGGTCAGCCAGTCAGCGAGCTTCTGCGCTGCGGCGACGTTGGCGCCGTTGGCGGGCACCACGAGGTACGAGCCGCCCCAGTTGCCGCCGCCCTCGGGGAAGGCGTCCGCGACATCCCAGTCGGTGATGTCGGGGGCGTTGCCCGAGATGATGCCGTGCATCCACGGCGGGCAGAGCATCGCAGCGTACTCACCGGAGGCCATCGAGGCGAACCAGTCCTCGCTCCACTGGCCTGCGTACGCCGAGATCGGCACCGCACGGTCGACGACCGTGTCGTAGGCGGCGCGGATGTCGGGGTTCTCGGTGGCGACGATCGTGCCGTCCGGCTTCTCGTAGGCGGTCTCGAGCTGGTTCACGAGGCCCTGGAGCACCGAGTTGGCCGAGTCGATGAACGGCTTGCCGGTCTTGGCGACGTACTCGTCGGCGATGTCGAAGAAGGCGTCCCAGGTCGGGAAGAGCTTCGCGACCTCTTCGCGGTCGGTGGGAAGGCCCGCCTCCTCGAACAGGTCGGCGCGGAAGCAGACGGCCTGGGGGCCGATGTCGGTGCCGTACGCGACGAGGTTGCCGTTCGCGTCGGTCGCCGCCTGCTCCTTCCAGTCGAGCCAGCGGCCCTTGAGGTCCTCGGGAACCGGCGCGACGAGGTCGGAGTACTTCATCATCTCGGTGAACCAGTCGACCTCGACGGCCTCGACGTCGGCAAGGCCGGTCTTGCCGAGCTTCTGGAAGAAGTTGGCGCGGGCGTCGTTCGAGGTGGCCGCCTTGTTGTGGACGACCTTGATGCCCGTCTCCTCCGTGAACTCCGCCAGGAGCTCGTCGGTGTAGCCGAAGTCGTTGAAGGTGGCGAGCGTGAGCTCGACGCCCTCGAAGTTCTGCTCGCCTTCGCTCTCCGACGGAGAGGGGTTCGACGAGCCGGCACAGCCGGACAGGACGATCGCGGCGGTGGTCGCAACGCCGGCCATGAGGCCGACGCGCCGCAGTGCGCGTGAGTTCACGTGTCACTCCTTTGTGGTGGTGGGTGGTGCTGCGTTACGGGTATTCCGCTGACGAAGGCGTGCCCGCAATCATGGGAGCGCTCTCATCAATCGCCCCCGACGCTATGGGATCGCTCCCACGCTGTCAAGGGAGCGCTCCCACGCACCGATCACGGTTCGGTCACGGGCCGTCGCTGACCGCAGTCCGCCCGCGCCGGCGCGAAGCGGCATCCCCCCGTCCGGCCCCGTAGACTGGAACGGCACCCCTTCCCGCGACCTCCGGAGCTTCGAATGCCCACCATCGTCGTCGACGTCATGCCCAAGGCCGAGCTGCTGGACCCGCAGGGCAAGGCGGTCGCCGGAGCCCTCAGCCGACTCGAGATCGGCGGCATCACGGGCGTCCGCATCGGCAAGCGATTCGAGCTCACGGTCGACGCCGCAGACGAGGCGACGCTCGAGACGGTCAAGAAGGTCGCCGATGAGATCCTCTCGAACTCGGTGATCGAGGACGTCGTCGGCATCGAGGTCGTCGAGTGACCGCCCGCATCGGGGTCATCACCTTCCCCGGCTCGCTCGACGACGGCGACGCACAGCGCGCGATCCGTCTCGCCGGCGCCGAGCCCGTCGCCCTCTGGCATGGCTCGCACGACCTCGAGGGCGTCGACGCGCTCGTGCTCCCGGGCGGCTTCAGCTACGGCGACTATCTGCGCGCCGGCGCCATCGCCGCGCTCTCGCCGATCATGGCCGAGGTCACAGACGCAGCGGGCAAGGGAATGCCGATCCTCGGCATCTGCAACGGCTTCCAGATGCTCGTCGAGGCGCACCTGCTCCCCGGCGGCCTCATCCGCAACGCACACCAGCAGTTCATCCGGCGCGACCAGCGCCTGCGCGTCGAGAACGCATCGACGGCGTGGACCAACGGCTTCGAGGCCGGCCAGGAGATCACGGTTCCGCTGAAGAACGGAGACGGCGGTTACATCTGCTCCGCCGAGACACTCGAGCGCATCGAGGGCGAAGGCCTCGTCGCATTCAGGTACGTGGGAGTGAACCCCAACGGCTCGATCGACGACATCGCCGGGCTCACCAATGAGCGCGGCAACGTCGTCGGCCTCATGCCGCACCCCGAGCACGCCGTCGAGCCAGGCTTCGGCCCCGACACCCGCGCCGCCATGCGCTCCGGGGTGGACGGCCTCACGTTCTTCACCTCTGCGATCGCGTCGCTCGCGAACGCGGCCGCCTGACCCCTCACACGGTGCCGGCGGGCGGCCAGAGCCCCAGGATGAACGACATCACGACCACCAGCACGAGCTCGTGCGCGATGTTGAGCACGGTCAGCTGAGTCGGCCGGCCGGCGAACACGTCGTGGACGATCATGCGCCCCGCCGTGAACCCCGCCCACAGCGTCAGCCCCGTCACGAGGGCCGACGAGAGGTAGCTGCCGCCGTAGAAGTGCCACGCGATCGCGATCGAGCCGGCCAGCACCCACGCGAGCAGGAATGACAGCGCGATCGACACGATCAGCGGCAGCATCGCCTGCATCGACGTCTCGGGATCGCGCACCTCAGCGAGCCGCTTCCAGCGTTCGCCGAACACCTTCGGGACGTACCAGACCGAGCCGACCACCATCGCGGCAAGCGTCGCCACGATCACGGCCCAGTAGTTGATCTCGGGAATCATCATCGACCTCCACATCTCACGTACCCGCCTCGGTGCAGGCTACTCCGGGTAGCGTCGAAGCGTGACTCTCCTCGTGACCGTTCCCTCCGCAGAGCTCGCCGAATCGCTCCGCCCGCTGCCCGACGGCGTGCTGGATGGCACCCCCCTACCCTCCCTTGGGAGGGTTAACGAGACCTCTCCCGTTTCAGAGATATCACCAACGCGCGCTGCGCGCGCTCGGAAGGCCGCCGCTTCGCGCCGGCCCGCTACGAGGAACAGTCAGAACGCGGCCGAGCCCGCCAAGCCACGCCCGTTGGCCGTCCAGCTGCTCGCCGCCGGCCTCGTGCAGCGAATTCCGTGGCTCGACCGCTCCGGCGCACACATCGGACACGTGTGCGACCTAGTTGTTCTTCCCCGTGAGGTTGTGAACGCGTTCGGCAGGCGTGAGGCCTCCGAGCCC
>CALANM010000169.1 GCA_937926065.1 uncultured Microbacterium sp. | reverse complement strand
GATCGCCACCCGCCGCTGGTCAGGTGTGCCGTTCTACCTGCGCACGGGCAAGCGCCTCGGTCGCCGCGTCACCGAGATCGCTGTCGTGTTCAAGCGCGCACCGCAGCACCTGTTCCTGCGAAACCAGACCACTGAACTCGGACAGAACGCGCTGGTGATCCGTGTGCAGCCCGACGAGGGCGTCACGATCCGCTTCGGCTCGAAGGTGCCGGGAGCGGCCACCGAAGTGCGCGACGTCACGATGGACTTCGGCTACGGCCACGCGTTCACGGAGTCGAGCCCCGAGGCTTATGAGCGCCTCATCCTCGACGTGCTCCTGGGTGATCCGCCGCTGTTCCCCCGCCATGAGGAAGTGGAGCTCTCGTGGCGCATCCTCGACCCGGTCGAGCAGTACTGGTCGAGCCTCGACCAGCCGCTCGAACAGTACTCCCCCGGTTCGTGGGGTCCCTCGTCCGCCGATGAACTCCTGGCCCGTGATGGCCGCGTCTGGAGGCGCCCGTGATCGTCGACCTGCCCGACACGACCGTGTCGAAGATCGCCCGCTCGCTCGTCAGCGTGCGCGAGGAGGGCGGCGCCGTCGCCCTCGGACGTGTGCTGACGCTCGTCATCGTGACCTCGCACGGTCTCGAAGAGGATGCCATCGAAGCAGCCAACGACGCCTCGCGCGAGCACCCGATGCGCGTCATCGTTCTCATGACCACGCCCGGCGAATCGAAGCTCGACGCCCAGATCCGCGTCGGGGGCGACGCCGGCGCGAGCGAGGTCGTCGTCCTCCGCGCGAGCGGTGAGGCGGCGAGCAACCAGGAGAGCCTCATCACCGGCCTGCTTCTCCCCGACGCTCCGGTCGTCGCATGGTGGCCCGACAACCCGCCACTCGAGCCGTCGACGTCCCCCATCGGCCGCATGGCCCAGCGTCGCATCACGGATGCCGCGAGCAAGCCGTACGCCGTTGATCGCCTGTCGCAGCTGGGACCGAACCACGCCCCCGGCGACACCGACCTCGCCTGGACACGGCTCACTCACTGGCGTGAACAGCTGGCGGCCGTGCTCGACCAGCCGCCGTACGAGCCCGTGACCGCCGTGGAGGTCGTCGGCGCCAGCACCTCCCCCTCGACGGGACTGCTCGCCGCCTGGCTGCGGCTCAAGCTGGGCGTGCCCGTCGACTGGCGGTACGCCTCGCCCGAGGAGTGGCCTCACGGCATCCAGCGCGTCCGCCTGACTCGCGCCTCGGGCGACATCGTCTTGGAGCGGAGCAACGACCTCGACGCCACGCTCACACAGCCGGGTCAGCCGTCGCACGACATCGTGCTCCCCCGCCGCAGCCTGCGCGAATGCCTCGCCGAAGAGCTGCGCCGTCTCGATCCTGACCTCCTGTATGGTCGAGTGATCACATCGGGGTGGGATCTGCTCGGCCCGGCACACGGGACGGCATAGGAGTCGCAGCGATGGCGGAGTTCACGACGGAGAAGCGGGTGGTCATCAGCCGCGATCTGGAGGCACTCGCCTCCGCGGTCGCCCGGCGCCTGCTGGACAGGCTCGTCAAGCGCTCCGCTGCGGGCAAGATCACGCACATCGCCCTGACCGGGGGCAACAACGGCATGGCCGTCCTGCAGGCCGCAGGCGCCGATCCTCGCCGCGCGGCGGTCGACTGGTCGACCGTGCACGTGTGGTGGGTCGACGAACGCTTCGTCCCACGGGACAGCGACGAGCGCAATGAGAAGACGGCGCGCGATGCCCTTCTGAACCGTGTCGACATCCCCAGCGAGAACATCCACCCCATCGCGGCGTCCGACGACGGCCTCGACCTCGATGGCGCCGCCGCGGCGTACGCTGCCGAGCTCGCGCGCTTCGCTTCCGACGGCAAGGCGTGGCCGCGGTTCTTCGTCTGCTTCCTCGGCGTGGGCACCGACGGTCACATCGCCTCGCTCTTCCCCGACCGTGGCGAGATCCAGATCACCGACGCGGCGGTGGCGCCGGTGCGCGAGTCGCCCAAGCCTCCGGCAGAGCGCGTGACGCTGACCAGGCCGGTCATCAACTCGTCGCGCTGCGTCTGGATGGTGCTGTCCGGCGTCGACAAGGCAGCCGCGCTCGGTCTCGCGCTGGCCGGAGCGAGCTACGACAGTGTGCCCGCAGCGGGCGCGAAGGGACTCAAGCGCACCGTGCTGTTTGTCGACGAAGCCGCCGCCGCCCAAGTGCCGCCCGAACTCATCGACCCTGAGTTCTAGCCGCGACCGAAGCCGACGGCACCCCGCAACACGAAAGCGCCCCCGCTGAGCGGAGGCGCTTTTCGGTGCGCACGCCTTCGGTCAGTTCTGACCGCGACGCTCACGAAGCTGCTTGAGCGCGTCTTCAAGAAGCGTGGCCGCCTCTTCTTCCGTGCGGCGCTCCTTCACGTACGCGAGGTGCGTCTTGTACGGCTCGGTCTTGGCGACCGCAGGAGGGTTGTTCTTGTCGCGGCCGGCGGGGAGACCGGAGTGCGGCGAGTCGATGACCTCCGGGATCTCCTCCTCGGCGATGCCCGCCGCGAAGTAGCGCACGGTCTCGTTGCCGAGGGCGTCCCAGTACGAGACCGCGATGCGGTCAGCGTGATGCCCGTGGTCCTGCTCGCCCATCGGTCCGGCACCGACACGAGTGCCGCGGATTGCGTTGCCGCCTGTTGCCATCAGAGCCCCTGGAATTTCGTGATCAGGCCCAGCGCCACAATGGTGACGAACCAGACCAATGCCAGAACGACCGTGAATCGGTTGAGGTTGCGCTCCGCGAGGCCCGACGATCCGAGGGCGGAGCTCATGCCGCCTCCGAACATATCGGAGAGTCCGCCACCGCGACCCTTGTGAAGAAGGATCAGCAGCGTCAGCAGGAGGCTGGTGATTCCCAGCAGCACCTGGAGCACGAGCGCAATGATGTCCACAGTCGAAGTTGCCTTTCGTGGCGCCGTGTTCAGGCGCACAAGGGTTGAGTATACCGGCTGGTGCGGCACGAGACGGCGCCGCACCAGCCGGGGATCGGGTCAGACTCCGACGTGCTTCTGGTAGCGGATGATGGCCGCGAACTCGTCGGCCAGCAGGCTGGCACCGCCCACCAGGGCGCCGTCGATGTCAGGCTCGCGCATGAAGCTCGCGATGTTTCCCGACTTCACCGAGCCGCCGTAGAGGATGCGGGTGCGTTCCGCCGCCTCGGCCCCCAGGCTCGAGGAGATCACCTCACGCAGCTTGGCGCACACCTCCTGAGCCTGTTCCGGCGTGGCTGCCTGACCGGAGCCGATCGCCCACACGGGCTCATAGGCCACGACGATGTCAGCGTTCGCCGGCACGTCCTTGAGCGCCGCTTCGAGCTGGCCGGCCGGCACCGCCGACGCGCCGAACTTCTCAAGATCCTCGGCGGTCTCCCCCACGCAGATCACAGGGATCAGGCCGTGGCGCAGGGCCGCCTGTACCTTGGCCGCCACGACATCGTCGCCTTCGTGGTGGTACTCACGTCGCTCCGAGTGCCCGATGATCACATAGGTGCAGTCGAGCTTCTTGAGAAACGCTCCCGACACCTCGCCCGTGTAGGCGCCGGAGTCCTTCGTCGACAGATCCTGCGCACCCAGGGCGAACGGGATCTTGTCGGCGTCGAGCAGCGTCTGCACGGTGCGGATGTCGGTGAAGGGCGGGAAGATCGCGACCTCGACCGAGTCATCCTCGTGCTTCGCGTCTTTCAGCGTCCAGTGCAGCTTCTGGACGAACGCGACCGCCTGAAGGTGGTCGAGGTTCATCTTCCAGTTGCCCGCGATGAGCGGCTTGCGCGTGTTCACTGCCATCCGAGGATCTCCAATCCGGGGAGCTTCTTGCCTTCGAGGAACTCCAGGCTCGCTCCGCCGCCCGTCGAGATATGGCCGAACGCCGCGTCGTCGAAGCCGAGCTGGCGGACGGCCGCGGCCGAGTCGCCGCCGCCGACGACCGACAGGCCCTCGACCTTCGTGAGCGCCTCGGCGACAGCCTTCGTGCCCGCCGCGAATGCCGGCATCTCGAACACACCCATCGGGCCGTTCCAGAACACCGTCTGGGACTCGCGGATCGCCGCGGCGAACAGCTCGGCCGTACGGGGGCCGATGTCGAGACCCATGCCGCCCGCGCCGAACGGCGTCTGCTCCAGAGCATCGGCGTCAGCGACGACGTGGTCGGCGTCCGCCGCGAAGCCGGATGCCATGACGGCGTCGACGGGGAGCAGCAGCTCCACGCCACGCTCCTTCGCCGTCTCGAGGTAGCCCTTCACCGTCTCGATCTGGTCGGTCTCGAGCAGACTCTTGCCCACCGAGTGGCCGAGCGCGGCAAGGAACGTGTACAGCATGCCGCCGCCGACGAGGATCTTGTCTGCGCGCGGGAGCAGGTGCTCGATGACGCCCAGCTTGTCGCTGACCTTCGAGCCGCCGAGGACGACGGCGTACGGACGCTCGGGGTTCTCGGTGAGGCGGTCGAGGACGTCGACCTCCTTCTCGATCAGGTAGCCCGCCGCAGAGGGCAGCAGCTGCGCGAGGTCGTAGACGGAGGCCTGCTTGCGATGCACGACGCCGAAGCCGTCGGAGACGAACGCGTCGCCCAGAGCGGCGAGCTGCGCGGCGAATGCACCGCGCTCGGCCTCGTCTTTCGAGGTCTCCCCCGCGTTGAACCGCAGGTTCTCGATGACGGCGATGTCGCCGTCCTCGAGTGCCGCGACGGCATCCTGAGCCGACTCGCCGACGGTGTCCCGCGCGAAGGCGACGGGCTTGCCGAGCAGCTCGGACAGCCGCTGGGCCACGGGCTCGAGGCTGTAACGCGGGTCGGGAGCGCCTTCAGGGCGTCCGAGGTGGGAGCAGGCGATGACGCGCGCTCCCTGATTGATCAGATGATTCAGGGTGGGCAGCGCCGCGCGCACGCGGCCATCGTCCGTGATGACTCCGTCCTTCAGGGGGACGTTGAAGTCAACACGGACGATGACACGCTTGCCTGCGAGCGAACCCAGTGAATCGAGGGTGCGCAGGGCCATGGATCTACCTCAGAGCTTCGAGGCGACGAGCTCGGCGAGGTCGACGAGGCGGTTCGAGTAGCCCCACTCGTTGTCGTACCAGCCCACGACCTTGACCTGGTTGCCGATGACGCGGGTCAGGCCCGCGTCGAAGATGCAGGAGTGGTCGTCGGTGACGATGTCGCTGGAGACGATCTCGTCCTCGGTGTACTTGAGGATGCCCTTGAGCGGGCCCTCGGCAGCTGCCTTGAACGCCGCCTTGACCTCGTCGACGGTCACGTCGCGCGACACCTCGACCGTCAGGTCGGTCGCCGAACCGGTGGGAACCGGGACGCGCATTGCGAAGCCGTCGAGCTTGCCCTTCAGCTCGGGCAGCACGAGGCCGATGGCCTTGGCGGCGCCGGTCGAGGTGGGGACGATGTTCAGCGCTGCGGCGCGGGCACGACGCAGGTCGCCGTGGGGGCCGTCCTGCAGGTTCTGGTCGGCCGTGTAGGCGTGGACCGTCGTCATGAGGCCCTTCACGATGCCGAACTCGTCGTTGAGCACCTTGGCGAGCGGTGCGAGGCAGTTCGTGGTGCACGACGCGTTCGAGATCACGTTGTGGACCGCGCTGTCGTAGGTGTCGGCGTTGGCGCCGAACACGAACGTGCCGTCCTCGCCGCTGGCGGGAGCCGAGATGATGACCTTCTTGGCGCCGCCGGCGATGTGCTTCTTGGCGTCATCGGCCTTGGTGAAGCGACCGGTCGACTCGATGACGATGTCGACGCCCAGCTCGCCCCAGGGGAGGTTGGCGGGGTCGCGCTCCTCGAACACCTTGATCGTGCGGTCGCCGACCGTGATCGAGTCGCCCGTGTACGACACCTCCTGGTCGAGACGGCCGAGGATGGAGTCGTACTTGAGCAGGTGTGCCAGCGTCTTGTTGTCGGTGAGGTCGTTCACCGCAACGATGTCGAGGTCCGCACCCTGCGCGAGTGCCGCGCGAAGGAAGTTGCGTCCGATGCGGCCGAAGCCGTTGATTCCGATCTTGACAGTCACGGAATGTCTCCTGAGTGTGTCGTGCGCGAATGCGCGGTTGTTGCGGTTTTCGAACAGTGGACAACGGCGTCCAGCCAGGTCGTCGTAGCCGACGACCGGACGTTCATGACAGTACCAGCAGGCCCTTGCTCTGCTCGCGGGCGGCCTCGAAGCGGGCGGCGACGTTCGACCAGTTCGCGATGTTCCACGCGGCCTTGACGTAGTCGGCCTTGACGTTGAGGTAGTCGAGGTAGAAGGCGTGCTCCCACATGTCGAGCTGGAAGAGCGGGATGGTGCCCATCGCGGTGTTCGACTGCTGGTCGAACAGCTGCTGGATGATGAGGCGCGCGCCGATCGGGTCCCAGCTGAGCACCGCCCAGCCCGAGCCCTGGATGCCGGTCGCAGCGGCGGTGAAGTGCGCCTGGAACTTCTCGAAGCCGCCGAAGAACTCGTCGATCGCGGCCTTCAGTTCGCCTTCGGGCTGTCCGCCGCCGCCCTTGCCCGCGGGCGCGAGGTTGGTCCAGAAGATCGAGTGGTTGACGTGGCCGCCGAGGTTGAACGCGAGGTCCTTCTCGAGCTTGTTGACGTTGGCGAGGTTGCCGGTCTCCCGGGCCTCGGCGAGCTGCTCGAGCGCCGTGTTGGCACCCGTGACGTAAGCCTGATGGTGCTTGGAGTGGTGAAGCTGCATGATCTTGCCGCTGATGGACGGCTCGAGGGCCGAGTAGTCGTACGGGAGTTCCGGCAGCGTGTAGGTCGCCATGTTCTCTTCTTCCTGGTCAGCGCCGCGTGTGCGGCGATGGACTTTCATCGAACGGGATCGTTCCCATCCTATTGACCGACAACGCAGACGTCAGGGGGTTGTTCCCGCAGCGCGACACAGGGAGGGTCAGTCCTCGAAGCCGGCCGGCACCGCGGACTCGGTGTCGGGCACGCCGTCGGCGGCGGCGCGCTTGTCGGCCATCGCGAGGAGGCGACGGATGCGGCCCGCCACGGCGTCTTTCGTGAGCGGCGGGTCGGCGTGGTGGCCGAGCTCGTCGAGGCTCGCGTCGCGGTGCGCCAGACGCAGCTCGCCGGCCTGGCGAAGGTGGTCGGGGACGTCGTCGCCGAGGATCTCGAGAGCGCGCTCGACGCGCGCGCATGCGGCGACAGCGGCCTGCGCCGAGCGCCGCAGGTTGGCGTCGTCGAAGTTCACGAGACGGTTGACGCCGGCGCGGACCTCCCGGCGCTGACGCATCTCCTCCCATGCGGCGGCGGTGCGGGCGGCCCCCATCTCCGCCAACGCCGCGCGAATGGCCTCGCCGTCGCGGACGACGACGCGGGGAGCACCGCGGACCTCACGCGCCTTGGCGGCGATTCCGAGCCGGTGCCCTGCGCCGACGAGCGCCATGGCGGCCTCGGGCGAAGGGCAGGCGATCTCCAGCGCCGCGGACCGTCCGGGCTCGGAGAGAGCTCCGGACGCGAGGAAGGCACCCCGCCAGATGGCGGCGAGGTCGCCCCGGGAACCGGTCGTGAGCCTGTTGGGAAGACCGCGAACGGGGCGGCGGCGCTGGTCAAGCAGGCCCGTCTGGCGAGCGAGAGTCTCGCCGCCCTCGATGACGCGGACAGCGAAGTGGCCGCCGGCACGTCCGCCCGATGCCTGCACGTGCGCGAGCTCAGGGCGCACCCCGTAGATCTCCATCAGCTCGCGTGCGACGCGGCGGGCGAGGATCTCCGTCTCGAGCTCGGCCTCGACCGCGACGCGACCGGCGATCGAGTGCAGTCCGCCGGCGAAGCGGAGCACCGCTGTCAGCTCCGCGATCCGCGCAGAGGGACGCGGGTCACGAATGCCCGCGAGCTCGGCTTTCACATCAGCGGTCAACGGCACGGTGATCCTTCGTTCTGGGGCAGGGGGGACGTCACGGGAGTCTGCGCGGCAATGTTCCAGCCTACTCTCGACCGAGGTCGCGATGTTTCACTCGGACGGCCACCCCGGGCAGGTCGGACAGACGCCGGGCGAGCTCGATCACCGTCACGACGGAGCGGTGCTTGCCGCCGGTGCAGCCCACGGCGACGACCGAGTGCTGCTTGTTCTCCCGCTGGTAGCCCTCGAGCACGGGGCGCAGCGCAGTGGCGTAGGCGTCGATGAACTCGAGCGCGCCCTGCTGCTCGAGCACGTACTCGCGCACGGACGCGTCCTCGCCGGTCAGGGACTTCAGCGCCGGCACCCAGAACGGGTTGGGAAGGAAGCGCATGTCCGCGACGAGGTCGACGTCGGTGGGGAGGCCGTACTTGAAGCCGAAGCTCATGACGGTGACGGTATGCCGGGCGTCGCCTTCTCCGCGGAACAGCTCCATGATCCGTGTCGCGAGCTGGTGGATGTTCAGGGCGCTCGTGTCGACGATGACGTCGGCGCTCTCACGGATGGCGGCGAGCCGCTCACGTTCGCGGACGATGCCGTCGAGGAGCGTCCCTTCTCCCTGCAGGGGGTGAGGGCGGCGGACGGACTCGAACCGGCGCACGAGGACGTCGTCGGAGGCGTCGAGGAACAGGACGCGCAGCGATCTTCCCTTGCGGAGCGCTTCGGTGACGGCCGGCAGCGCGCTGAACAGGCCGCGGCCGCGCACATCGACGACGGCGGCCACCTTGGGCAGCGCTCCGGCGGCGGCTTCGGACATCTCCAGCAGCGGCCGGAGCATCTGCGGCGGCAGATTGTCGACCACATACCAGCCGATGTCCTCGAGGGCGTTTGCGGCGGTCGTGCGTCCGGCGCCGGACATGCCGGTGACGATCAGGACTTCGCCTGCCGTATCCGTCACGTCCGCTCCTTATGCCGTCTCTCGGATATTCAGCCTAGTCAGTCCGGGCTGGGGAGTCAGCGCGCCGCGAGGTGCCGGTGGACGGATTCAGCGAGCTTGGGTCCGATGCCGGGAAGCTCAGCGATCTGCTCGGGGCCCGCCTGGCGGAGCGCGGCGACCGACCCGAAGTGGCGCAGGAGCGCCTTGATGCGGTTCTCACCGAGTCCGGGAACTTCGCTGAGCACTGACGTGATGTCGCGCTTGCGCCGCTTGCGCTGGTGCGTGATCGCGAAGCGATGTGCCTCGTCGCGGAGGCGCTGCAGCAGGTACAGGGCTTCGGAGGTGCGCGGCAGGATGACGGGGAAGTCCTCCCCCGGCAGCCACACCTCTTCGAGCCTCTTCGCGATGCCGCAGAGAGCGATCTCGGTGTGGCCCGCATCGCGGAGGGCGCGCGCCGCTGCCTCGACCTGTGGCTTGCCGCCATCGACGACGAGAAGCTGGGGCCGGTAGGCGAAGCGCGGACGCTTGCGGGTCGTGACGACAGGGGCCTCGTCGGCATCTCCGACCGTCGGGTCGTCGGTCGTGGGGTCGATCGTCATGACGCTGGGCGCGGCTGCGGCATCCACGCCGTCGGCGGCATCGAGCGCAGCGTCATCGTTCGCGTCGTCGGAGTCGATGTAGGCGAGTCTGCGGCGCAGCACCTGGTAGAGCGAGTCGGTGTCATCGGTCGTCTCGGGGACCGTGAACGAGCGGTACTGGTCTTTGCGCGCGAGACCGTCTTCGAAGACGACCATCGATGCCACGACGTTCGTGCCGCCGAGGTGAGAGACGTCGAAGCACTCGATCCGCAGCGGCGCTTCGCTCATGCCGAGGGCGTCCTGCAGGTCGGTGAGCGCCTGTGTCCGCGCCGTGTAGTCGCTCGTGCGTCGCGTCTTGTGAAGCATCAGCGCCTGCCGCGCGTTGAGCTCCGCCGTCTTCATCAGGTCGGCCTTGCGTCCACGCTGAGCCGTGCGCAGGGTGACGCGCTTGCCGCGCCGCCCCTGCAGCCACGCTTCGAGGTCGGCGGCGTCTTCGGGCAGCTCAGGAACGATGACCTGCCGCGGGATGTCGCCGGCCGGGGCATCGCCGTAGGCGCGCTGCACCACCTGGTCGACGAGGTCGGGCCCGGAGATGTCGAGCTCCTTGTCGACGGTGGTGGCGCGCACGCCGCGCACGCGTCCTCCGCGCACGACGAAATGCTGCACGGCGGCCGAGAGTTCGTCTTCGGCAATGCCGAACAGATCGGCGTCGGTGTCGCTCGAGAGCACGAGCGCGCTTCTGCTCAGGACGGCGTCGATCGCCTGGAGCTTGTCACGGTAGACGGCGGCCGACTCGTAGTCCATCGCCGCGGCCGCCTCCTTCATGCGCTTGGTGAGCTCACGCATGAACCGCTGGTCTCCTCCGGACATGAACGCGACGAAGTCGTCGACGATCGCCCGATGCTCCTCGACCGTGACCCTCATCGAGCAGGGACCGCCGCAGCGCCCGATCTGACCGGGGAAGCAGGGCCGGCCCGTGGCCATCGCCTTCTTGTATGACGCATCGCTGCACGTGCGGATGGGGAAGACCTTGATCATCAGGTCGATGGTGTCGTGCACGGCCCACACCTTGGGGTACGGGCCGAAGTACTTCGCGCCCCGGATCTTGCGGTTGCGGGTGACGATCACGCGCGGGGCCTCGTCGGCGAGCGTGATCGCCATGTACGGGTACGACTTGTCGTCTTTGTAGCGGACGTTGAAGGGAGGCGAGAACTCCTGGATCCACATGTACTCGAGCTGCAGCGACTCCACGTCGCTGTTGACCACGGTCCATTCGACCGAAGCGGCGGTCGTGACCATCCGCCGCGTGCGCTCATGCAGTGTGTGCAGCGGGGCGAAGTAGTTCGACAGGCGGGCGCGCAGGTTCTTCGCCTTGCCGACGTACAGCACACGTCCGTCAGCGTCACGGAAGCGATACACGCCGGGGTTGGTGGGGATCTCCCCCGGCTTGGGCTTGTAGGGCAGGGCGGAGGCCACCTCAGCCTGCCTTGCGCGCCGGAATCGTCCTATCGGCGGCGAGCACTTCGGCCAGGAAGCGTCCGGTGTGGCTCTCGGGGACGGCCGCGACGTCTTCGGGTGTGCCCGTCGCGACGACCTGGCCCCCGCCGGCGCCGCCTTCCGGGCCCAGGTCGATCACCCAGTCGCTGGACTTGATGACGTCGAGGTTGTGCTCGATGACGATGACCGTGTTGCCCTTGTCGACGAGGCCGTTCAGCACCTCGAGCAGCCGGCTGACGTCCTCGAAGTGCAGACCCGTCGTGGGCTCGTCCAGCACGTAGATGCTTCGCCCGTTCGAGCGGCGCTGCAGCTCGGTCGCGAGCTTGACCCGCTGCGCTTCCCCGCCCGACAGCGTCGTGGCCGACTGGCCGAGCCGCACGTAACCGAGGCCGACGTCCACCAGCGTCTTCAGG
>CALANM010000168.1 GCA_937926065.1 uncultured Microbacterium sp. | reverse complement strand
CCGCCACCCACATGAAGTCGGGGTACATGAACTCGACGACGGGACGGAACCGCCCGTCGAGCGCGATGCCGCCGGCGAGCCCGAAGAAGGCGTTCTCGCTGATGGGCGTGCCGATCACGCGGTCGGGACCGAAGGCGGCGAGGAGTCCCTTGGTCGCGCCGTTCGTGCCGCCCGCGAGGCGGTGCACATCCTCACCGAGCACGATGATGCGGTCGTCGGCGGCCATGCGCCGCTCCATCGTCGCGGCCACGGCGTCGACGAACTTCATCTCCGTCCACGCGCCCTCGTCGGGGTCGGGCTCGACGTCGGTGAGACCTTCGAGCTCCGACGCGTCGCCGCGGATGCCGGTGTCGACGACCGCCGGGTCGGGCCACAGCGCCGGGATGATGCGTCGACGGCCGGCGTTCTCGGGGTCGTCCTCGATCAGCTGAGCGACGGCATCCGCCATGGCCTGCTGCGCCTGCGCGCGCACCTGCGCCGACTCCTCGGGGCTGAGGATCGACAGCCTGGCCAGCTCGGAGGCGACGCGCGTGATCGGGTCGCGCTCGCGCCAGGCCTTCTCCTCGTCCTTCGTGCGGTAGCCGAAGGCGCTTCCGGGGTAGGGGCCGTTCTGGTGGAAGAAGCGGTAGACCTCGGCCTCGATGATGGTCGGGCCCTCCCCCGACCGCATGCGCTCGAGCGCCTCTTGCGTCGCGAGGTGGACGGCGAGGGGGTCCATGCCGTCGACACGCCACGACGGGATGCCGAACCCCTGGCCGCGCACCGAGAAGCGCGGGTCGGCGGTCACCTCTTCGGCGTGGGTCGAGACGGCGTAGAGGTTGTTCTCGATGAAGTACATGACGGGCAGGTGCCAGGCTGCCGCGAGGTTCATCGACTCGAGCACCGAGCCGATCTGGCTGGCGCCGTCGCCGAAGTAGTTGATCGACACGTCGGTGGTGCCCGAGTGCTTCTGGGCCCACGCGTTGCCGGCCGCGATCGGAGCGCCCCCGCCGACGATCGCGTTCGTGCCCAGCGCGCCGGCTTCGAGCCACTGCAGGTGCATCGATCCGCCGCGACCGCCCGAGAAGCCCTGCGCGAGTCCCAGGATCTCGGCGAGCGTTCGCTGGAGCAGCGCCTGCATCGGCTCGTCGACGAGAGCGGCGGGATCGAGGCGTCCGCCCGAGACGTGAGTGATCGCCTTGGCGAGGAACTGGTGGTGTCCGCGGTGCGAGCCGTTGACGGCATCCGTCGAGCGGAGCGTGACGATCGAGCCGACCGCGCCGCCCTCCTGCCCGATGCTCGAATGCGCGGGGCCGTGCACGAGGCCGGCGCCCGCCAGCTCCAGCACGCTCTCCTCGAATGCGCGGATGAGGTGGAGCTCTCCGAGCATCGTGGTCAGCAGCGCCGGGTCGGCCGCCTTCCAGTCGGCGGAGGTCGTGCTCAGCTCGATCCAGGGGACCTCGGTCGAGAGTCTGCGTCGTCGCGGCATTGTCTGTCTCCATTGATCAGTGCGTGGAGCCCACGCTAGAGCATCATTGCATCCAATTTCAAGATCTGGGATGCGCGCGCCCGTGCTTGATGGCGGCAACTTACGAGGCGTGGATACAATGAGGGGGTTCACCGCGGGGTGACACCACAGCGTCGTGATGAGAGGAGCGAGGATGCCGATCCCCGGAATGAGAGGAACCGACCACTTCGGGTTCACCGTGCCCGACCTCGACGAGGCGGAGCGCTTCTTCGTCGACGTCCTCGGCGCCGTGCACGTCTACACCCTCGGCCCGAAACGCTCCGAGACCGACGACTTCATGGCCGTGCAGCTGGGCGTGCACCCCCGCACCGCGATCACCGAGATCCGCTTCTACCGCCTCGGCAACGGCAGCAACATCGAGCTGTTCCACTACGACAGCGCCGACGGACAGGCTCCGCAGCCGCGCAACAGCGACATCGGCGGTCACCACCTCGCGCTGTACGTCGACGACCTCGACGCGGCCGTCGCCTACCTGCGCGAACAGGGCGTGGAGGTCATGGGCGATCCGGTGGTGAGCGCCGGCGCCTCGACGGGCCAGCGCTGGATCTACTTCCGCAGCCCCTGGGGCATGCAGTTCGAGCTCGTGTCCTTCCCCGACGGCAAGGCGTACGAGACAGAGGCCTCCGTGGTCCTGTGGCACCCTGCGAATCCGGCAGAGTAGAAGCATGAGCCAGATCGAGGCGACGCGGACGCGAGACGGGGATGCCGGCGTGCGCATCGCCGATGGCATCCGCTCGCGGATCGTCGACGGCACCTACCCTCCCGGCACCCGCATCCGCCAGGAGGACGTCGCGGCGGAGTTCGGCGCGAGCCGCGTGCCGGTGCGCGAGGCCATCCGCCTCCTCGAGTACGAGGGGCTCGTCACCGTCGTCGCCAATTCGGGCGCGTGGGTCTCCCACCTCACCCTCGCCGAGTGCGAAGAGGTCTACCAGATGCGGGAGAGGCTCGAGCCGCTGCTGCTGCGGTATGCGGCGCCGAAGCTCGACGAGGCCGATCTCGGACGCCTCGCCGAACTGGCGCAGCGCATCAGCGACGCGGGCGACGACACCGACACGTTCCTCCGGCTCGACCGCGAGTTCCACCTCGCGAGCTACGCGCCCGCCGAGACGTCGCAGCTGGACCCGCTCGTGCGGAAGCTCTGGAACACGACCGCTCCCTACCGGCGCGCGTACGTGTCGACGTGGGATCCCGACGCACGCCGTATCGCCCACGAGGAGCACCACCTCATGGTGTCAGCCCTCAAAGACGGCGACATCGAAGAGGCGGAGCGTGTGCTCGGGGGCCACATCCGGCGCACGCGACGGCACCTGGCGCGGGCGCCCCACATCTTCGACGGCTCCCCCACCCCTTAAACCGAACACCCCACAAACCCGAGACGCGCGGCTCGATCCCCAAGGAAGGACATCCATGCCCATCGCATCCATCAATCCCGCCACCGGCGAGACTCTCGCCACCTTCGAGGAGCACGACGCGCAGGAGATCGAGGCCCGCATCGCGGCGGCCGACGACGCCTACCGCGCGCTCCGCTCGACCGACTACGCGACGCGCGCCGGCTGGATGCACGCCGCCGCCGACCTCCTCGACGCCGACGTCGACTCGCTCGCCGAGATCATCACGCGCGAGATGGGCAAGACGCTCGCGCAGGCGCGCGCCGAGGTGCACAAGTCCGCCAAGGCGATGCGCTTCTACGCCGACAAGGCCGAGTCGTTCCTCGCCGGCTCCGCGCTCGACGACCCGAGCGTCGTCGGCGCCTCGTCGGCCCGCACCGTGTACCAGCCCCTGGGCGTCGTGCTGGCCGTCATGCCCTGGAACTACCCGATCTGGCAGGTCATCCGCTTCGCGGCGCCCGCGCTCATGGCAGGCAACACGGCGCTCCTGAAGCACGCCTCGAACGTGCCGCAGTCGGCGCTCTACCTCGACACCCTGTTCGAGCGCGGCGGCTTCCCCGCCGGCGCCTTCCACACGCTCCTCATCGGCGCCGCGAAGGTCGAGAACGTCATCCGCGACCGGCGCGTGGTGGCCGTGACCCTCACCGGCTCCGAGCCCGCCGGCCGCTCCGTGGCCTCGATCGCCGGCTCCGAGGTCAAGCACGTCGTGCTCGAGCTCGGCGGCTCCGATCCGTTCATCGTGATGCCGTCGGCCGACCTCGACAAGGCCGTCGCGACCGCCGTCTCCGCCCGCACCTCGAACAACGGCCAGGCGTGCATCAACGCTAAGCGCTTCATCGTGCACACCGACATCCACGACGCCTTCGTCGAGAAGTTCGCCGCCGCGATGAGCGCGCTCCGCGTCGGCGACCCGCTCGAGGACTCGACCGACGTCGGCCCGCTGGCCACGGAGTCGGGACGCACCGAGCTCGCCGGACTCGTCGACGACGCCCTCTCCCACGGCGCTCAGGCCGTGGCCGGCGGCACCCTCCCCGAGGGCGACGGATGGTTCTACCCGCCGACCGTCCTCACGGGCGTCACCGAGCAGATGCGCCTCTACCGCGAGGAGGCCTTCGGGCCTGTCGCGACGGTGTACCGCGCCGCCGACGCCGCCGACGCGCTGCGGATCGCCAACGACACGACCTTCGGCCTGAGCTCCGCCGTCTGGACGCAGGACGAGGCGGAGGAGGAGTTCTTCGCCCTGGGCCTCGACGCCGGCGCCGTCTTCGTCAACGGCATGTCGATCTCGTATCCCGAGCTGCCGTTCGGCGGCGTGAAGGACTCGGGCGTCGGCCGTGAGCTGTCGGCCGAGGGCATCCGCGAGTTCTGCAACCTGAAGTCGATCTGGAAGGCCTGACCCGCGGCATCCGCACGTCACGTCTACCAGGAGCAGAGCGCCCGGGCCGATCGGTCCGGGCGTTCTGCGTCCGCCCCGCCTGTCAGGCGTGCGGCACGGCGTCGTGCGCATGCCGGTCGCGCACGAACCAGATGGCGCGCACCTCGACGTCGCCGTCGTTCCAGAAGCGGTGAGGGATCGTCGAGTCGAACACGATCGAGTCGCCCGGCTCCAGCACAGCCGACTCCCCCTGCAGTTCGACGCTCAGCCGTCCTTCGACGATGACGCCGTACTCGCGCCCGTCGTGGACGATGCGCTCCTCGGGCGCCGGGGTGCCGGGCGCGTAGACCACCTCGAGGAACTCCGCGTCCGGCTCGCCCATCGCCGTCAGCCGTGTCCACCGCGGCCCGGAGCTGAGCTTGATCGACGGGTGGTCTGAAGCCCGCTGGACGATGCCGGCCGCGACCAGATCGCCCCCGGTGATCTCCGGCGGGGCGACGGGCGGCGCGGGCGGCGCCTGCGGGTCGAGGATCTCGTGCATCTGCACGCCGAGCTCCGCCGCGACCGCGTACAGGGCGGGCACGCTGAACGATCCGATGCCGCGCTCGACCTGGGAGACATGGCTGGCCGACACGCCGATGCGGCGGGCGAGCTCCCGCACCGTCAGCCCCGCGGCCGTGCGCAGGTCGCGCACGCGCTCACCGACGGTGTTCCAGGGCGTCTCGGCCGCGCTCACCGTCGGCGCGCCCCGCTCAGTCGTCGCCATGGGCGGCGTCACCGCGACCGTTCATGCGCCCGATGGCATCCAGCACGTCGACGACGTTCCGGATGTCGCCCGATGCTTCGGCCTCCGGCTCACGGCGCGAGCCGACGATGTACCAGACCCCCTCAGCGACCTCATCGGTGTGGTTGAAGTAATAGTGCGGGCGCTGGGCGTCGAAGCACAGCGAGTCGCCGGCTCGCAGCACGTATGTGTCGAAGTCGAGCTTGAGCGTCAGCTCGCCTCGCACGATCACGCCGTGCTCGATCCCGATGTGACGCATGTGGGTCTCGTCGAGCGAGCTCGCCGCCCCCGGATCATAAGTGGCCAGCACCGCGTCGACGCCCTCGTCGCCGCCGACGGCCAGACTGCGCCACGTGACGCCGTTCTGCATGACGATCCGCGGAGCGTCCGCGAACGGCTGCACGGGCTGGACGCGCGCCTGCGGCGCCGGCGCCGGATCCTCCGCGGGGTGGTTGCCCATGACCTCGTCGAGTGAGATCCCGAGGCAGCTCACGATCGCGTACAGGGTGCTCACCGAAGGCTGCACCTTGCCGGTCTCGACCTGCGAGAGCAGGCTCGGCGAGATGGCGGCCTGTGCCGCTGTGGCACGAAGACTCAGCCCCCGGGCGGTGCGCGCCGCGCGGATGCGGTCGCCCAGTTCAGCGGTCATGAGCCTCCTTTCGCGTGATCGACCCTACTCTGCCGCCTGCCGCGCGCCGTGCACCACGTCGCGCGACGAGACGGTCAGTACGGGTTGGCGACGAACAGGTCCTGGGCGGGGAACTTCGTGAGCACCTCGATGCCGTAGTCGGTCACGACGACCTCCTCCTCGATGCGCGCCGCCGACGAGCCGTCGGACGCCGGGCAGTAGGTCTCCATCGCGAACACCATGCCCGCCTTCAGCTCCACGGGATCGGCCATCGAGTTGAGTCGCGAGATGATCGGACGCTCATGGAGCCCGAGGCCCAGGCCGTGCGCGAACTGAAGACCGAAGGCGGCCAGCTCGTTCTCGAAGCCGAAGTCCTCGGCCTTCGGGAGCACGGCCGCCACCTCGTCGGTGCCGACACCCGGACGCAGCGCGTCGAGCGCGGCATCCATCCACTCGCGCGCCTGCTTGTACGCGTCGTGCTGGCTGGGGGTCGCCCAGCCGACGCCGAACGTGCGGTAGTAGCAGGTGCGATAGCCGTTGAACGAGTGGATGATGTCGAAGAACGCCTGGTCGCCGGGGCGGATGATGCGGTCGGTGAAGTTGTGGGGATGCGGGTTGCACCGCTCGCCCGAGATCGAGTTGATCGCCTCCACCTGGTCGCTGCCGTACTCGTACAGGCGGGCGTTGGCGAGGGCGACGATCTCGTTCTCGCGGACGCCCGGCTTGAGGGCCTCGGCGATGTCCTGATAGACGCCGTCGACCATGGCCGCCGCCTGGTTGAGCAGCATGATCTCGTCCTGGTTCTTGATGACGCGCGCGTCGAGCATGCTCTGCTGGGCGTCGGCGATGCGGATGCCCCGGCGCTGCAGCTCGAACAGGAACGGCGGCTCGATGATGTCGACGCCCAGCGGAGCGTCCTTCAGGCCGGCCGCGGCCAGGAGCGACTCGATCTCGTCGACCGCCGTCTTCATCAGGTCGGCGCCGCCCTCCGGGGCGACCGCTCCCTTGAAGCCGAGGAAGCCCGCGCGGTAGTTCTCGTCGGGCACCCAGTCGGAGTACAGCTTGTGGTGACGCACCGCCGAGCCGAAGTCCCAGAGGATCGGGTCGTGGCCGCGCATCAGCAGCGCGTAGCGGATCATCTTGTCGCCGAGCGCGCCGCCGATCCACGTCTGCGTTGTGTACCGGATGTTGTAGAAGTCGAACAGCAGGAACGCCCCGCACTCGCTCGCCTCGAGCGCCGCCTTCGCCCGGCCGAGTCGGTACTCGCGCAGGCGATCGAAGTCGACGCGGTGCTCGTAGTCGACGCTCATGATGCCGGGGGCGCCGAGCGGACGGACGCCCGCAGGGCGATCGCTCGGCCGCTCGAAGCGGCGCGACGCGTGGGAGTGGCCGTGGTGGGCGCTCATGCCCGTCCTTCCGTGGAGGCGGTCTCCGCCGGCGCAGCGGCGACGACGTGGAACTCGAAGCGCAGGCGCGGGTCGGTCGCCAGGCGCGTCACTTCGACGGTGGTGCTCGTCGGGATGTGGCCGCCGAACCACCGCGACTGGAACGCGTTGACGACGTCCTGGTCGGACTCGACGTCGGTGAAGAAGCGGATCATGTTGACGACGTCCGAGCGTTCGCATCCCGCGGCCCGCAGCGCGAGGTCGAGGTGGGCGAACGCGTTCTCGACCTGGCCGGCGGCATCCATGGGCATCGCGTCGAACACCTCGGGGACGTGCGGGTGGTCGTGGTACACCGGGGCGCCGGTGACGCCGCTGATGAACACGAGCCGCGCCGGCGACACGACGCGCATCGCCGGGACGAACGGGCTCACGATGCCCGTGTCGTAGCCCTCGTGGTGGATGATGTCGGCCTGGCCGACGCGACGGGGCGGGGGAACCTGACTCACTGTCCTCCTCCTTCTGCCGCCCCCCTCAGGGGGCGAGCTCCGGTGCTCGATGGGTGATGCGTCCGTCCATGACGGTCAGGACGCTGCGGATGTCGCGAAGCTCGTCGTCGGAGCAGTCGAGCGGGTCGGCCGATGTGACGCACAGGTCGGCGTCGTACCCGGGGGCGATGCGTCCGCGGTGCCCCTGTTCGCCCGTGAACCAGGCGGCGTCACGCGTATAGGCGGCGAGCGCATCGAGCCGGCTGAGCGTGTGCTCCGGGCTGCGCTGGCCGCGGCCGTCGAGGGTCTGCCCCGTCACGAGCCACCAGATCGACGCCCACGGCGAGAACCAGTTGGCGCGGGTCGCGTCGGTGCCGGCGCCCACGACGATGCCGAGTTCGCGCATGGTCGCGAGGGGCGGTGCGTTCCGGGTGGCGTCGTGGCCCCAGAGGTCGCTGTCGACGTAGTCGCCGCCCTTGAGGATGAGGCGATTCTGCACGAGGACGCCGGCCCCGAGGCGGGCGAGGCGTTCGAGGCTGGCGCGGCTCGCCTCGTCGGCGTGCACGATCGACCAGCCGCGTCCGGCGACGCGTCCGGTCTCGGCCTCGACCTGCTCCCAGGCGTCGAGGATGCGGCCCAGGGTGGCGTCGAGCACGGCGTGCACGCTCATGCGCCAGCCGCGCTTCGCGCACATCCGCACGATCTCGACGAGTTCGTCGTGGGCGGAGTCCGGCACGGCGAAGGGGTCGAGCCCCTCCATGTCGTGGCATCCGAGGTGGGGGATCTCGCCGACGCCCGCCACCCGCAGCATGCCGTCGCCCGACTCCGGCTGCACGAGCGACGTGAGCGCGTCGATGTCGGCGACCTCGCCGCCACGGGTCCATGCGGAGAAGAAGAGGCGCGTGCGGACGTCGAGCCCGCCCTGACGCCACACGGATGAGACGGCGTCGTAGTCGCGGGGGGTCACGAGGAGGCCGCCGCCGTCGACGACGCCGGTCAGGCCGTGGCGGGCGAACTCCGCGAACATGGCGCGGATGCCGTCCTGCGCCTGTTCCTCGTCGGCGTGGAGGGCCTTGGCGATCGGCACGGCGAAGGCGCCGACGCCGCGGACGAACCCGGTGAGGCGTCCGGCTCCGTCGCGCTCGAGGACGCCGCGGGCGGGGTCTTCCGTGTCGTCGGTGTAACCGCAGGCGGCGAGGCCGGCGCTGTTGAGGATGCCGAGGTCGTACAGCTCCTGCAGGTAGACGGGGTGGGAGGGTGCGGCGGCGTCGAGCTCCGCTCGGGTCGGCACGCGGCCCTCGGCGAACTGCGACCGATGCCAGCCGCCGACGACGGAGATCCAGGCACCCGGCTCGAGCGTCGCAGCGGCCTCGCGCACTGTCGCGAGCGCGTCGGCCACCGAGCGCACCGACTCCCAGTGCAGGGAGCGGCTCCAGGAGTTGCCGCCGCGCACGGCGTGGATGTGGGAGTCGTTGAGGCCGGGGACGACGCGACGTCCGTCGAGCTCGATCACCTCGGCGGCGAGGTCGGCGTAAGGGGCGAGCTGCTGGTCGGTGCCGACGGCGACGATGCGACCGCCCGCGATCGCGACCGCCTGCGCCTCGGAAGGGGCCTGGTCGGCGTCGGCGAACGTCGTGATGCGTCCACCGCGCAGCACGAGGTCGACGAGAGGGAGTGCCGTGTGAGGGGATGCCATGGCGCGACCTCAGATGCTCAGGTACTGCTCGAGCAGCACGCTGTCATCGCGCAGCTCCGACGCCGGTCCCGACCACGCGATCGTGTGAGTGTCGTCGATCACGAGCACACGCTCGGCGATGTCGAGGGCGAGGTCGACGTTCTGCTCCGCGATGAGGATCGACAGCCCCGAGGCGCGCAGGCCCTCGAGACGGTCGTGGATGACGTCGAGCACGCTCGGGGCCAGCCCCTCACTGGGCTCGTCCATGATCAGCAGCGACGGGTTGGTCATGAGCGCCCGGCCGATCGCGAGCATCTGCTGCTCGCCGCCTGACAGCGAGCGCGCCATCGAGGTCGAGCGCTCAGCGAGCCGCGGGAAGAAGTCGAAGACACGCTCGACGCTCCACGGGTCGGACGACTCGGCGCGACGCCGCTGCGGCACGACCGTCAGGTTCTCGAGGGTCGTCAGGGACCCGAAGACCCGGCGGCCCTGCGGCACGAGTGCGATGCCGGCACGCGAGATGCGGTGGATCGGCATCTTCGTGATGTCGTGCCCGTCGAAGACGATCTCCCCCTTCGAGACGGTCGGCGGCCGCAGCCCGCACAGGGCGCGCGCGAGCGTCGTCTTGCCCATGCCGTTGCGGCCGAGCAGTGCGACGCTCTCGCCGTCGCCGATCTCGAACGTGATGTCGTGCAGCACCTGCGCCGTCGCATAGCCGACGTCGAGGCCCGTGACCTTCAGGCTCACTTCTTGTCTCGCCTTCCGAGGTAGATCTCCTTGACGGTGGGGTGCTCGCGCACCTCCGCGGGCGTGCCCGTGACCACGTGGCGTCCGTTCTCCATGCACATGACGCGGTCGGTGAGGCCCAGCGCCAGCGTCATGTCGTGCTCGATGAGCAGAATGGGCAGCGTGCGCGGCAGCTCCTCGATGAGCTCGCGGAGCGTCGTGCGCTCGACGGCGGACAGACCCGCCGCCGGCTCGTCGAGCAGAAGGATGCGCGGATCGGTCACGAGCGCCATCGCGATCTCGAGCTGACGCTGCTCACCGTGCGACAGGTCGGCGACCGTGTCGTGGCGCCGTGCGCCCAGGTCCACGGCCTCCAGCATGTGCATGGCCTTCTCGGTGACCTCGTCACGGAGGGTCTGCACGCGCCAGAACACACGTGCCCTCTTCGTGCCGCCGCGGGCGGCGACCCGAACGTTGTCGAGCACGGTCATCTCGCGGAAGAGGTTCGACACCTGGAACGTGCGACCGACGCCCAGCCGGGCCCGGCGCTCGGTGTCGACCCGCGTGACGTCGCGGCCGAACAGCTCGATCGTGCCGGTCGTGGGGGTCACGTCGCCGGCGATCATCTTGAACAGGGTCGTCTTGCCCGCGCCGTTGGGTCCGATCACGCCCATCCGCTCGCCGGGAGCGAGCCGCAGCGAGATGCCGTCGACCGCCTGGACGCCGCCGAAGCGCTTGCCCAGGTCGTCGATCGCGAGTGCGGGGGCGGTGGCCCCGGGCCCTTCCGAGCCCGGGACCGCCGCCATTGCCGATGTCGTCACTCGAGCCCCTGGAAGCTCTGCGAGTACGTGGGCAGGGCCAGCGCCTCTTCGGGCGTGCGGCCGAGCCACTGGTCGACATCCTCGATCGTCGCGATCGGCGTGTTGTAGAAGTTGCCGTCGTCACCGGCGGTCACTTCGCGTACGTACACCGGGCCGACCATGTTGTTGTACTCGTCCCACGACACCTTGCCGAAGATGCTGTCGGTGAAGGTGTACTCGGTGATGGCGGCCACGAGGTCCTCGCCCGTGACGAGTCCCTTCTCGTCGAGCACGGATGCCACGAGCGAAGCGGTCAGGTAGCCGCCCGCCACGTATGCGCCCGGGACCTTGCCGTCGGCGAACTCCTTGTAGGCGTCGATGAACTCGGCGACGGCCTCGCTGTCGCGGCCCTCCGCCCAGTAGCTCACCGACTTGATGCCGACGACCTGCTCGCCCATCGTGCGCAGCGTGCCCTGGTCGAGCGCGCAGCAGTTCATGAGGAGCTTGTCGGGGTCCTGGCCGAGGCCGAGGTAGGCGTTCAGGAAGTTGGGCCCGGGCGCACCGCCGGCCGTCGCGACGTAGACGAGGTCCGCGTTCGCGGCCTGGATCTGCGACACGTAGGTCGAGAAGTCGGTAGTCGTGTTGGGGAACCAGATCTGCTCGACGACCTCGCCGCCGTTCTGCGTGAAGCCCTGCACGAAGCCCGCGCACGACTCCCAGCCGAACGCGTAGTCGGCGCACAGGGTGACGGCCGTCTTGTAGCCGCCGTCCGTCGCCGCCCACTCGCCACCGGGGTAGTTGGCCTGCGAGCCGCCCATCGAGCCGGTGCGCACCGTGAGGTCGTTGGAGTTGCGCTGCGTCAGGTCGTCAGACGCGGCCACGGGGTGCAGGTTCGGGATGCCGACGCTCGCCGTGTACTCGGCCACCGCGAGGGCGGTGTTGGCGATGAGCGGGCCGACGATGAAGTCGACCTGGTCCTGCTCGACGAGCTTGTGCGCCTTCGTGAGCGACGTCTCGGGGTTTCCGGCGTCGTCCTCGACGATCGTCTCGATCGTGATGCCGTTGACCTCGGCGCCGTTGATGTCCCAGTAGAGGTTCCATCCGTCGACCATCTCCTGACCGGCGACGGCGAAGTTGCCGGTCGTCGGCGAGATGTAGCCGACCTTCAGGGTGCCGCCGGTCTCACCGGCCCCCGACGACGTCGGCTCGGGCTCGGCTGCTCCGGGAGGGGCGCAGGCGGTCAGCGCGAGGGCGGTGACTGCCGCGAGGCCGGCAGCGACCATCGCCTGCCGGAGACCGCGTGTCTTCATTGACGTCATTGCTGGTCCTTTCGTTGGTGGATGCAAGGAGGTTTCCGTCAGGCTTCGGCGCCGTCCGGAGCGTCCCCCTCGGGTGGGGACGCCGACTTCGATCGCGCGCGGAGCCGGCGGAAGAGCTTGCGGGTGCTGCCGGCGATCCCCGCGCGGGCGAAGAGGATCACGAAGATGAAGATGAGGCCGAGGATGGTCGGCCAGCGGTCGACGTGGCTCGACAGGACGTTCTCGACGAGCACGACGATCGCGGCGCCGATGAGGGGTCCGAGGAGTGTGCCGATGCCGCCGAGGATCACCATCACGATGAGGTGCACCGACTTGTCGACTCCGGCGGTCGACGGACTCACGAAGTGCGTGTGCCACACCGACAGCAGGCCGGCCAGGCCGGCGATCGTGCCCGAGACCATGAACGCGCCGAGCTTGTACGAGCGCACGCTGTAGCCGAGGCTGCGCATGCGGCTCTCGCTGTCGCGGATGCCGCGGAGGCTCGCGCCGAACGGCGAGTCTCCGACGACCCACAGGGCTGCGGTCGCCAGCACGAATGCCCCGAGCACGACGTAGTAGAACATCCAGTACGACGACATCCACTCGGGGCGCGCGATGCCCGAGATGCCGTTCTCCCCGCCTGTCACCGACGAGAGCCGGAACGCGAGGCCGTAGATGAGCATGCCGACCGCCAAGGTCACCATGAGGAAGTAGATGCCGCTCGTGCGCATCGACAGCAGGCCGTAGACGAGCGAGACGAGCAGGGTCATCCCGAGGGCGAACACGACCTGCATTCCAGGGTCGAAGCCCTGGCGCGAGGCCCAGCCGGCTCCGTACGCGGATGCCGCGGCTATCCCTGCGTGACCGAGCGAGACCATTCCGCCGTTGCCGGCGAGGAAGTTGACGCTCGACGCGAGGGTCGCCGCGATGAGGATGGTCGAGACGAGCGAGACGATGAAGCTCGACGCGCCCAGGTACGGCAGCGCGATCGCGACCACGAGGAGCGCGGCCAGCAGCGTGAGGTTCAGCTGCTGCACGCGGTCGCGGCGCGGCGTCCCGAACGTGCGGACGGTGCGGGTTTCGACGATGCGGTTGCTCATCAGGCAGCCTTTCCGAACAGGCCTGTCGGGCGGAAGACGAGGACGAGGGCCATCGGCAGGAAGATCGTGAAGTACGCCAGCTCCGGGATCCACGCCTTGGCGAACGCATCGATCAGGCCGATCAGCGCGCTGCCCACGGCGGCGCCGGGAACGCTGCCGAGTCCTCCGATGATGATGACGACGAGGGCGTAGAGCAGCACTTCGTTCTGGATGCCGGGGAGGATGCTCTGCATGCCCGCGCCGATCGTGCCGCCGATGGCGGCGAGGGCGGCGCCCACCACGAACATGCCCGTGAACACCCAGCGGATGTTGACGCCCATCGCGGTGATCATCTCGCGGTCGTCGACGCCGGCGCGGACGACGGCGCCGACCCGGGTGCGCGTCTGGACGAGGGCGAGGGCGACGCCGATGACGATCGCCAGGGCGATGACGAAGATGCGGTACCACGGGTACGCGAAGCCGCCGAGGACGAGAGCGCCCGGGATGCGGACGGTGTTGGGGAGGTTCTGCGGGTCTCCCCCGAACACGGCGAGACAGAGGTCGGCGATGACGAAGGAGACGCCGATCGTCAGCAGCACCTCGGGCATCTCCTGCCCGCGCACGAAGCGCAGCAGCACGACTTCGACGAGGAAGGCGGTGATGGCGACGGCGGCGATGGCGGCGATGACTGCGACGAGCAGGTTGCCCGTGAGCGTCGCGATCACGACGCCGATGTAGCCGCCGAGCATGTAGAACGCGCCGTGGGCCATGTTGACGATCCGCATGAGGCCGAACACGAGCGTGAGGCCGCTGGCCAGCAGGAACAGCAGAGCGCCGAAGCTGAGTCCGTTCAGGATCTGCTGCGCGAGGAATACGGGTTCGAACACCGGGCTGCAACCTTCCACATCATCGGGGAGTCACCAGGAGACATCCACAGTGAAACAGCGTGTGAACGCCGTGTCAAGTGTCACTGCACACTTCGTATAACTTTCAGTGCACACTGTGTGCGATCGACGCGCACACCGCGCCCGTCAGCGGCCGACCTCGCGGTACCGTCGGCGCAGGACGGCCCCTGCCGCCGCGAACGCCGCCGCGACCGCCCCGGCAAGGGCGAACAGCGGG
>CALANM010000167.1 GCA_937926065.1 uncultured Microbacterium sp. | reverse complement strand
GAGCGAAGCCGAGCTGCAGCAGCTGCGCGCCGCGACCGGCCAGGATGCCGACTGCCTCTTCCTCGGTCTCATGATCCGTCACCACGAAGCCGCCCTGCCGATGGCGGAGGCCGTCCTCGAGCTCGGATCGGAGCCGCACGTGCTCGCGACCGCCGAGCGCATGCGCGACGCCCAGCAGTTCGAGATCGACGCCATGCAGGCGATGCAGCAGCGTCTCGGCTGCACGCCCTGACGCACCGGCGGAGCACCGCGCCGCACACGCGGAACCGCCCCGACCGGCGGCGCCGCCCCCACGGTGCCGCCGGTACGGCATCGGTTCCCCCAGACACCCGACGCCGGCGGAGCTCAGCCCTTCGTCGAACCTGCCAGGAGACCGCGCACGAAGAAGCGCTGCAGCGACAGGAACACGATCAGCGGCACCACGAGGGCGATGAACGCGCCCGCCGTCAGCAGGTACCAGTCCTGACCGCGGCTGCCGGTCATCTCGGCCAGCAGCTTGGTGATCGGCGCGACGTTGCCGTCGGCGAAGATCAGCGCCACGAGCAGGTCGTTCCACACCCAGAGGAACTGGAAGATCGCGACCGATGCGATGGCGGGAGCGGTCAGCGGGAGGATGATCCGGAAGAAGATCTGCCCGTGACCGGCGCCGTCGACGCGTGCCGCCTCGATAACCTCGCCCGGGATCTCCGAGACGAAGTTGTGCAGCAGGTAGATCACCAGCGGCAGACCGAAGATCGTGTGCGCGATCCACACCTGCGCGTAGCCGGCCGAGCCGAACGCCTCGACCACCGGCACACCGAAGATCGTGCCCTGCGCGAAGAACTGCAGCAGCGGGATGAGGGCCATCTGCAGCGGGACGATCTGGAGCGCGAAGATCCCGACGAAGATGATGTCCTTGCCGCGGAAGCTCATCCACGCGAACGCGTACGCGGCCAGCATCGCCACCGAGATCGGCAGGATGGTCGCCGGCAGGGAGATCACGATCGAGTTGATGAACGCGCCGCCCATGTTGAGCTGGCTGTTGCCGGTCTGGAGCGCCGTCGCGTAGTTGTCGAACGTGAAGCCCCAGTTCTCGAAGATCGTCCACCAGCCGGTGGTGTTGATCAGGTCGCGGGGACGGAACGAGGTCAGGAACAGGCCGAACGTCGGCACGGTCCACAGGGCCGCGATGATGAGCGCGGCCGCAGTGGCCCACGGCGACGACAGGCGCCGTTTGGTGCGCCCGAGGCCCGTCTCCAGCTGACGCTCGCCGCGCTTGATGCGGCGCGCGGTGCGGTCGTCGACGACGACGGCTGCGGATGTCGCGGTCATCAGCGGATCTCCCTCTGCTTCTTCAGCTGCCGAGCGTTGTAGATCACGATCGGCAGGACGAGGACGAACAGGATCAGCGCGAAGGCCGCCGAACGACCGGCCTCGAAGCTGCGGAACTGCGTGTACATCTCATTCGCGAGCACCGAGGTGTTGTTCGCGCCGGCCGTCATGGTGCGGACGATGTCGAAGACCTTCAGCGAGGCGATCGAGATCGTCGTCAGCACCACGATGAGAGCCGGCCGGATCCCGGGCACCACGACGTTGCGGAACTTCTGCCACGCGTTCGTGCCGTCGAGATCGGCCGCCTCCAGCTGCTCGGTCGGGACGCCCTTGATCGCCGCCGACAGCAGCACCATCGCGAACCCGGTCTGGATCCAGATGAACACGACGATGAGCCACAGCGTGTTCCACGGATCGTCGGCGAGGAAGTTGTACGGCTGACCTCCGAACCACACGATCACCTGGTTCAGGAAGCCGATCTGGTTCTGCCCGTCGGGACGCGGCGTGTACATGAAGCGCCAGATGATCGAGGCGCCCACGAACGAGATCGCCATGGGCATGAAGACGAAGATCTTGTAGTACTTCTCACCGCGCAGCTTGTCGATGAAGTAGGCGTAGGCGAGACCCGCGATCGTCGAGAAGACCGGCGCGATGAGCACCCACAGGATCGTGTTGATGATGACGCGCACGTTCTGCGGCTGCGTGAAGATCCACACGAAGTTGTCGAGTCCGACGAAGGCCGTTCCACGCGAGTTCATGAACGCCTGGACCGTGGTCTGAATCGTCGGCACGACGAGACCGACCAGCAGCAGCGCCAGTGCAGGCGTCAGGAAGCCGACGAGCTGGAAGAGGGAGCCGGCGCCGTCTTTGGCGCGCTTGTCGAGGAAGAAGAGACCCAGACCGAGCACCGCGGCGACGGCCGCCGCCTCGATCCACGATCCGAGAAGGTAGAGGGCGAGCGCCGGACCCACCACACATGCGACGAGGCGGATGACGGTGTACTTGGTGCCCTTACGGGGTGCGATCTCGATGAAGAAGAGGATCAGACCCACCACGGCGAGGAACACGCCGACGATGACGACGATCTCCAGCCACGGGTTGAGCGTGGAGAGCCATCGGAAGAAGTCCTGGACGTTCATGGATGCCTTTCGAGTGCGACATCGGACTCAGGGTGCGGCTCGGCGCCGCGGGGTGGAGCGGGGCCGCCCCCGAAGAGGCGGCCCCACCCGTGATCGATCAGGACGAGGGCCAGCCGGCCTCGATCTGCTCGAGGACCGTGTCGGTGCTCGTGCCGTTCACCCAGTCGATCATGCCCTTCCAGAACGTGCCGGAGCCGACGGCCGACGGCATGAGGTCGGACGCGTCGAAGCGGAACGTCGTGGTGTCGGCCTGCAGGATCTCGATGGCCGCGGACAGGATGTTGCTCGACGCGTTGGCCGGGTCGAGGCCCTTGTTCGCCGAGATGACGCCGCCGAGCGAGACGCGCGAGTTCGCCCACTCCGGGCTGGAGAGGTACTCCTGCACCTTCTGGGTCGACTCCGAGTCGTCGAAGGCCGCCACGATCTCGCCGCCACCGGTGACGACGGCGCCCTCGGCGCTGCCACCTGCCTCGTACGGAGGCATCAGGAAGGCCCAGATGTCACCGTCCTCGGCGACCTCGCCACCCGCGTCGGTGATGAAGCCGTCGTAGAACGAAGCCTGGTGGTGCAGCACGCAGTCGCCGTTGACGAGAGCCGTCGCCGGGTCGCCGAACGGCGTCGTGACGATCGACTTCACGTCACCGAAGCCGGCGTTGACGTAGTCCGGGTTGAGCGCGATCTTCTCGAACTCGTCGAAGGCCGCCTTGATCTGCGGATCGGTGAACGGGATCTCATTCGCGACCCACTGGTCGTACACGTCGGTGCCGGCCTGGCGCAGGACGAGGTCCTCGATCCAGTCGGTGCCCGGCCAGCCGGTCGCGGCATCCGAGCCGAAGCCGATGCACCACGGCGGGTTGCCGGTGTCGGACTGGATCTGCGCCGTCAGGTCGAGCAGACCCTTCCAGTCCTGCGGGATCTCGTAGCCGTTCTCTTCGAAGTACGAGGGCGAGTACCAGATCCAGCCCTTGACGCTCGCCATGAGCGGCGCGCCGTAGAGCGTTCCATCGACCGTGCCGTAGTTGGCCCAGTCCTCAGTCCAGTTCGCCTCGACGTTCGACTTGACCGCGTCGGGCGCTTCCTTCAGGAAGCCGCGGGTGGCCATGTCGGCCATGAGGCCCGGCTGCGGGAAGATCGCGAGGTCGGGCGCGTTGCCTCCCTGCGCGCGAACCGCGATCTGGGCCTCGAACTCCTTGGACGCCTCGTACTTGATGTCGATGCCGTTCTCTTCCTCCCAGTCGGCCCACGACTGCTCGAGAAGCTCGGCCTCGGTATCGGCGATGGTGCCGTAGACGGTGACGACGTTGTCGTCGTCGCCGCCGTTTCCGTTGTCACCGTTGTTGTTGCCGCCGCCGGGTCCGCCGCTGCAGCCCGCGAGCGCAAGGCCCGCGACGCCGAGGACGGCGAGCGGGGCGATGAGTCGTCGCTGTGACATCCTCATGTGATCTCCTCCTCTTTGAGTGCCCGAGTGCACGGGCGCACATCGTCGTCGGTAGGGAACCGATTCCAGGCCAAGCTAGTGGAATCTCGCACCTGGCCACAACATGTGAATACATCACAAGCGCGTAACGCGCGATTTTTCCGCGCGATGACGCGACCCGCAAGGAGAGCAACCGGTTCCATATATCGTGGTTCTGGACTAAAGTTCCCGCACATCGACTCGAAGGGGAGGTCATGGCCGGCATCGCTGACGTCGCCGCCCGGGCGGGCGTGTCGAAGGCGACGGCGAGCCGTGCCCTGACGGGCAGCGGCTACGTCTCCGAGGCCACGCGCCAGCGGGTGCGGGCGGTCGCCGACGAGCTCGGTTACGTGCCCTCGACGAGCGCCGTGAGTCTGGCGACCGGCCGCACGCAGAACATCGGCGTCGTCATGCCGTACGTCAACCGGTGGTTCTTCGCCGAGGTCCTCGAAGGCATCCAGCAGTCGCTCCTCGAGCGCGGGCTCGACCTGACGCTGTACGACGCGCGCCCCGGCACCGCGGGGCGTGAGCGGATCTTCGGCGACTTCCTGGCCCGCAAGCGGTTCGACGGCCTGATCGCGGTGGGGCTCGAGCCTGGCGATCACGAGCTCGAGCAGCTGACGCAGATCGGACGGCCCATCGTGTCGGTCGTGGGCACCGGCGACGAGTCGAGCCTCATCGCGATCGACGACGTCTACGCGGCGCGACGGGCGACCGAGCACCTCATCGGCCTGGGGCACACGCAGATCGCGTTCCTCGGCGGCGGGTCCGACAGCCACTGGACCCACGTCGACAAGCAGCGACTGTCGGGGTACGACAGC
>CALANM010000166.1 GCA_937926065.1 uncultured Microbacterium sp. | reverse complement strand
TTCGACCTGCACCCGGAACTGCTGGCCGGGGAGCTCGAACGCCTGGCGCGCGAGGCCCGCTCCCGCGGCGTCCGTGTCGTCGTGTCCGCGCAGCGGTCCACCGGCCCGGTCGCCCGTATCATCGAGTCCCTCCCGAGGCGGCTGCTGCTGGCGCACGCCACGCGCACCGACTACCTCGCATCCGGAGGCGAGAGCGCCGACTTCACTCGCCTTCCGCCTGGGCGAGGCCACCTCGATGGGGTGCTGACACAGGTGCTGTGGACACCGGGCACCGGCGTCGAGGCGCCCGAGGCCGATTCGGTGGCGCCACGCGAGTCCCCATGGCATCCCGAGCGACATCCCGTCGCGTTCGTCGCCTTCGACGGGCCGCGCACCCAGGCCGTGCTCGAGTCGTGGCGCTCCCGCGGCGCAGTCATCGCCCGTGTCGACGAACCCGGCCTCGCGTGGCGTCCCGGCAACGTCGTCTGGGGAGCGCCCGACGTATGGCTCGCGCAGTGGCGGGCCCTCGCCGATGCACGCGCGTGCGCCCTGACCCTCATCGACGTCGCGTGCGCAGCCCAATATCGCGCCGTCACCGGAGACCCGCAGCCGCCTCCCTACGCGAAGCCCCATGCGGCGCGGGCCTGGCTGCGCACTCCCGACGGCATCGTCACGAGAATCGTGCTCCCGACATGAGCCGTCGGCGGCCCCATGACACGCGAAGCCTAGAGCACGTCCTGACGTGCGACGAGCGGGAGACCGTGGGCCGAAGCGACGCCCTCGTTGACCACGGCGCCTGCGGCGGTGTTGAGCCCGCTCGCCAGGGCGGGGTCTGCCGCGAGCGCCGCCTGCCAGCCCAGCGAGGCGATCCTCCTCACATACGGCGCCGTCGCGTTCGTCAGCGCGGAGGTGGATGTGTTGGGCACGGCGCCCGGCATGTTCGCCACGCAGTAGAAGACGCTGTCGTGCACCGTGAACGTCGGCTCGGCGTGCGTCGTCGGTCGAGTGTCCTCGAAGCAGCCTCCCTGATCGACCGCGATGTCGACCAGCACCGACCCCGGCCGCATGCGCGAGACCATGTCGTTCGTCACCAGCTTCGGCGCCTTCGCCCCCGGAATGAGCACCGATCCGATCACGAGATCGCTCCCCACCACGGCACGGTCGAGGTCGAGCGGGTTGGACGCCGCCGTCTTCACGCGCCCCTGGAAGTGGTCGTCGAGATACCGCAGACGCTGGATGTTGGTGTCGAAGATCGTGACATCGGCGCCGAGCCCAGCGGCGATCACGGCCGCATTCGCGCCCGCTACGCCACCGCCGATGATCGTCACGGCAGCCGGCCGGGTGCCCGGCACCCCCGACATGAGCAGCCCGAGGCCACCGGCCGAGCGCATGAGCGTCGCGGCGCCCACCGTCGGCGCCAGACGCCCCGCCACCTCGCTCATGGGTGCCAGCAGCGGCAGGCCGCCACCCGGCAGCTGCACCGTCTCGTAGGCGATCGCGGTCACGCGGTCGGCCACGAGGCGCTCAGTGAGCGGACGATCCGCCGCCAGATGAAGGTAAGTGAAGAGCACGAGATCGTCGCGGAAGTAGTCGTACTCGCTCTCGATCGGCTCCTTCACCTTGAGGAGCAGTTCCGCCCGGGCCCACACCTCAGCGGCGTCGTCGAGCAGGGTCGCGCCCGCGTCCGCATACTCCTCGTCGGTCATCGATGAGCCCAGCCCGGCCCCGCGCTGCACGAACACCTCATGCCCGGCCGCGACCAGGTCATGCACGCCCGACGGCGTCAGCGCGACGCGGTATTCGCTGTTCTTGATCTCGGTGGGAACGCTGATCCTCATTGATGTCCTCCCGCCCCGAGACGGGGCTACACGGTCGGGCGGATCGCTCCGACGTCCTGTCCGCCGCCGGTCACCGTCAGCGGAAGCTGTGCGAGTGTGGCCGCCACATCAGCGGATGCCAGAGCCCCGTGCCTCTCGAGCAGTCGGAGCGCGATCGCCGTCGCCGCACGCCCGTTGCCGTCGAGCACCTTGAGCGCCGTCGTCGTGCCGTTCGGGGCCACCATCACCATCACGCCCTCGGCGCCGCCCTTGGCGAACACGCCGAGTCGCTCGATCGCGATCGTGTCGGGCCGGCCGGGCCCGTCGATCGCCCACGGATTCTCGCGCACGGTGCGCACGAGGGTGCCCGCGAGCCGATGCAGCGCGAATGGCGACCGCTCCGACGACGTGCCGATCCGATGGATCGCGCGCACCAGCCCTGTCAGGCTCATCGCGTGCACGGGAGCGCCGCAGCCGTCGACGGCCGTCGCGGCGACCTTCGAGCCCGTCAGCCGCTCCACCACCTCGCGGATGTGCGCCTGGAGGGGATGCGACGGATCCAGGTAGGTCGACGGGTCCCACCCGTTGACGGTGCAGGTGAGCAGCATCGCGGCGTGCTTGCCGGAGCAGTTCATGCGCACGCGCGCCGGCTCGTCGCCGTCACGCACGAGCTGATCACGCGTCGCGGTGTCGCCCGGCCACGCCGGCGGGCACTGCAGCGCCGACTCGTCGAGTCCGGCTGCGTCCAGCACTTCGCGTACGACCCCGACGTGCCTGTCGGTTCCCGAGTGGCTCGCCGTCGCCAATGCGAGGCGCTCGCCGTCCAGGGGCGCGCCCGCGGTCGCGCACGCGAGCGCCTGCAGGGGCTTGAGGCTCGAGCGAGGAAGGATCGGCGAGTCGACGTCACCGCGCGAGTCGATCACGACCCCGTCGGGGTCGACGACGACGGCGGATCCGCTGTGCCGCGACTCGATGAAGCCATTGCGCTCGACGACCGCCAGCTCGACGGCGGAGGACACGGAGAAGGTCTGCGTCACGACGTCCAGCCTATCGCCGCGCACGGTCCCGACCGATGGCAGACTGACCGTGTGATCGGGGAACACCACTACACAGTCGAGACCACCTGGACGGGAAACCGGGGGACCGGGACGAGCGGCTACCGCGACTACGACCGCGCCGTCACGCTGTCGATCGACGGCAAACCCGACCTCCTGGCATCCAGCGACAGGCCGTTCCGCGGCGACCCGGCTCGCTGGAACCCGGAGGACCTGCTGCTGGCCGCCCTCTCGGAGTGCCACCTGCTGTCCTATCTCCACGCGTGCGTCACGACCGGCGTCGTGGTCGTCTCGTACACCGACCACGCGACGGGAACCATGGTCGAAGACGGCCGCGGCGGGGGAGCATTCACCGAAGTGGTGCTGCGCCCGACGGTCGTCGTCGCCGAGGAGTCGATGAGGGATGCCGCCGCCGCCGCCCACGAGCAGGCGCACGAGTGGTGCTTCATCGCCAACAGCGTGAACTTCCCCGTGCGGCACGAGGCGACGATCACCGTCGCGTGAGAGCGGTCAGCGGCGCTCGTGCGGCAGCGCCTGCCTGATGCGCTCGACGGGGTTCTGCGCCGGCGCCTCGTTGTAAGCGCCGGCAAGCTCCTGGCCCGACAGCGCGTGGATCGCGGCCATGATCTCGTCGGTCGCGTGCCGACGGGCACGACCCGACGACGCCGGACCGTGGTGGGACAGGTCGAGGGGCTCGCCGTAGCGGATCGTCACGCGCGGCTTCAGGCGCGGCCACTTCGCTCCGACCGGCATCGCGTCGTTCGTGCCGATGAGACCGACGGGCACCACCTGGGCGCCGGTCTCGAGCGCGAGGAACGCGACGCCGGTGCGGCCCTTGTAGAGACGGCCGTCGAGTGAGCGGGTGCCCTCGGGGTAGAGCGCGATCGCCCGGCCGGACTGCAGGATGCGCCGCTGCTGGTCGAGGGCGTCGAGGGCCGCCTGGCCAGCGCCGCGCTGCACGGGCGTCGCTCCGATCGCGGTGAAGAACTGCCGACTGAACCAGCCTGCGATGCCCTTGCCTTCGAAGTACGAGGACTTCGCGAGGAAGTACACGGGGCGGGGCGCGAACATCGGGATGACGAACGAGTCGATGAACGACAGGTGGTTGCTGGCGAGGATGACGGGGCCCTTGCGGGGCATGTGCGACGCTCCCTCGATGCGAGGGCGCCAGATGAGGCGTGCCAAGGGCGCGACGACCCATCGTCCGATGAAGTAGGTGAGGCCGACGCCGGAGACCTCCTCCGAGGAGGGGGACGCCGACGTGGGGTCAGGCGTCTGCGCTTCGGTCACCAGACGAGGTTACTCCCGAATCCATTCCGTCGCGGGCATGCCCGCCTGGGTCCCGCCTTCACAGCCCAGACAGAAGAAAGTGCGAAAGGATGGACCGACATCGTCCCTTTCCCGTGAGGTCCCCCCGTGCGTCTGCGCCCGTTTGCCACCGTGTCCATCGTCGCCGCTTCGGCGCTCCTGCTCGCCGGCTGCACCGGGTCGAGCACCCCCGACCCCACGGCGACCTCGACGGCGTCGGCAGACCTCTGCGGCGCGATCGCGCCGTCGGGCTCCGCCTCGGAGGCGGTCGAGGTCGAAGGCGACGCGGGCGACGCGCCCCAGGTCAGTTTCGATGCGCCCCTGGAGGTCAGCGAACTGCAGGCCACCGTCCTCGACGAGGGCGACGGCGAGCCCACGCAGGCCGGCGACTATGTGCAGTACGCGCTGGCGGCGTACAGCGCCGAGTCGGGTGAGGAGCTCGTCACGATCGGCTACGAGCCGGGTCAGCTCCTGCCGTCGCAGATCTCGGCCGACAACCCGCTGGGTCAGATCCTCGGCTGCAACGCCCCCGGCACCCGTGTGGCGGCCGCGTTCCCGGAGACCCCCGCCACCGACACGACCGAGGCGATCGGCGCCGAGGTGTACGTGCTCGACCTGCTGGGCGTCGTGCCGACCGCCGCGTGGGGCGAGCCGCAGGAGCCGGTCGAGGGAATGCCTGCCGTGACGCTCGCCGACGACGGCGCTCCGACGATCGAGATCCCGGATGCCGAGGCGCCGACCGAGACCCAGGTCGCGACGCTCAAGGAGGGCGACGGCTACGAGGTGCAGTCGGGTGACTACGTGCTCATCCAGTACTCCGGCGTGCGCTGGTCGAACGGCGAGGTCTTCGACGAGACCTGGAACGGCAAGTCTCCCTACACCGGCCAGACCACCGGCTTCGTGACCGGCTTCCAGAAGGCACTCGACGGCTTCAAGGTCGGATCGCAGGCGCTCGTCGTGATCCCGCCGGCCGACGGCTACGGCGAGGGCGAGATCAACGAGGAAGACCTCAAGGGCGAGACCCTCGTGTTCGTCGTCGACATCCTCGGCGCCCAGCACGTCGAAGCGGAGTGACCTTCTAGGCTGGCGGTATGCGGCGTGTTCTGATCCTCGGCTCCACTGGTTCGATCGGGACTCAGGCGCTCGACGTCATCCGCACGCGGCGCGACCGCTTCGAGGTGGTGGGCCTCGCGGCCGGCACCGACCGTGAGGGACTCGCCGCGCAGGCAGCCGAGTTCGGTGTGACCGAGACGGCTCTCGGAGCCGACGACGCCGAACGGCTCGTGCGGTCGGTCGATGCCGACGTCGTGCTCAACGGCATCACCGGCTCGGTCGGACTCGGGCCCACCCTCGCCGCGCTGGAGACGGGGCGCACGCTGGCTCTCGCCAACAAGGAGTCGCTCATCGTCGGGGGAGATCTCGTCACGGCGCTCGCCGCTCCGGGCCAGATCGTGCCGGTCGACTCGGAGCACTCGGCGATCGCGCAGTCGCTTCGCAGCGGTGAGCACGCCGAGGTCCGCCGGCTCGTGCTGACGGCATCGGGAGGGCCGTTCAGAGGTCGCACGCGCGACGAGCTCGGCGAAGTGACGCCGGCGCAGGCCCTCGCGCACCCGACGTGGGACATGGGGCGGGTCGTCACGACGAACTCGGCGACGCTCGTCAACAAGGGCCTCGAGGTGATCGAGGCGCACCTGCTGTTCGACGTCGACTACGACGCGATCGATGTCGTCGTGCATCCGCAGTCGGTCGTGCATTCGATGGTCGAGTTCGTCGACGGGTCGACGATCGCCCAGGCGTCGCCGCCCGACATGCGGCTTCCGATCTCGCTCGGGCTCGACTGGCCGCATCGCGTGGCGGGCGTGGGCGCGCCCCTCGACTGGAGCCGCGCGACAGCGTGGACATTCGAGCCCCTCGACGCGGCCGCGTTCCCGGCTGTCGACCTCGCCAAACGGGTGGGACGCGCAGGCGGCACCTATCCGGCGGTGTTCAACGCGGCCAATGAGCAGGCCGTCGACGCCTTCCACGATGGTGCACTGAGCTTCCTCGGCATCGTCGACACGGTCGCACGTGTCGTCGACCGCCACGATGCTCCGCGCGAGCTGACCCGCGAGAGCCTCGCCGAGGCAGAGCGCTGGGCGCGCGCCGAGGCCGACCGGCTGATCGCCGCCGCCTGACGCGACGGCACGCGGTCAGCTCGCGTCGTCGGCGGGCCAGCCGGCTCTGCGGAGCGCGTCGCGCGCGAGACCGGGCGCGTCGAACGGGGTGCGCACACCCTGGATCTCGCGGTACCGCTGGTGGCCCGGACCTGCCCACAGCACAGCATCCCCGTCGCCCGCGAGCGACACCGCGAACTCGATCGCCTTCTCAGGTGGGGTGCACTCGTGGATCTCCGCGTCGGGCCGGGCGGCGCGCGCACCTTCGATGAGGGCGGCCCGGATGAGCGCGGGGTCCTCCGACCGCGGATGCTGATCCGTGATCACCAGCACGTCGCTGCCGAGCACGGCGGTGCTTCCCATGTCGGCGCGCTTGGTCACGTCACGGTCGCCGTTCGCGGCCGTCACCATGATGATGCGGCCCGGCGTGACGTGGCGCACGGCTTCGAGCGTCTTGACGAACGCGTCGGGCGAGTGCGCGAAATCGATGTAGACGGCAGGGCCGCGCGCGCCGGAGACTCGCTGGATGCGGCCGGGGAGCTCAGCCGGGATGCGGCGCCCGTCGACGAGGGCGGTGACATCGGGCCAGGGGAACCCCGCCTCGAGGAGCATGACGATCGCGAGGGCCGCGTTCGAAGCCATGTGCGGACCGATGACCGGGACGGTCGTCTGGAGCGACCGGCCGTCGCGGTGCATGAGGCGGAAGGCCGTGCCGTCCTGGCGCTCGTCGATGAGCTCGGCGGTCCAGTCGGCGTCGACGGCGCCGTCGGCGAGGGCCGGGGTGACGACGGTCGTGACGGGCACGCCGCTGCGCGCCGCGATCTCGCGCCCCTCGGGCGAGTCGACGCATACGACGGCGTGACGCGAGCGATCGGGCTGGAACAGCGCGAGCTTGGCTGCGAGATAGGTGGCCATATCGCCGTAGTCGTCAAGGTGGTCGTGCGTCAGGTTCGTGAAACCTGCGACGTCGAACACGATTCCGTCGACGCGGTGGCGTGTGAGCGCCTGAGCGCTCACCTCGATCATGATCGCGTCGACGCCGCGCTCTCGCATGAGAGCGAGCAGTGCGTGCATCTCGGACGCTTCGGGCGTGGTGAGTCGCGAGGGGATCACCTGACCGGCGATGTGACGCTCCGCCGTCGAGGACAGTCCCGTCGTGCGCCCGAGCGCGCGCAGCATCCCTTCGATGAGGTGCGAGACGCTCGTCTTGCCGTTGGTGCCCGTGATGCCGAACGTCAGCGGAGCGTCCGTGTCGGTCCCGTACACCCACGCTGAGACGGCGCCGAGGCTCGCCCGCGGGTCTGCAAGCACGAGCACGGGCAGGCCCGTCGCCTGGGCTGTGGCCGCTCCCGCCTCGTCAGTGAGGATCGCGACGGCGCCCTGGCCGGCTGCCTGCTGTGCGAAGTCGGCGCCGTGACGCTTGGCTCCCTGCAGCGCGACGAAGACCTCACCGGGCCGCAGGTCCGAAGTGGCGAGCGTGACGCCGCGCACCGACACGCCCGCGGTGTCTCCGATCACACGGTCGGCGAATCGCTCCGCGAGTTCGGCGAGGGGCCGCTCCACCGGGTTCTCGGGGCGCAGCACGGGCGGAGTCGCATAGTCAGCCATGGCCCCACCATCCTCTCACCGGGCAGCCGCTTCGGCGGGGTTCGTCGTGCGCGATTGCGCTCGGTGGGTGACGCCCGAGCCCCGGATCGGGAACGGCCGGGCCGCAGCGGATGCCGCGACGGCCCGGCCGTTTGCGCCGTGCAGCGTCAGGCGCGGCGACGACGCACGAACGCGACCAGGAGGGCTGCGACGGCCGCGACGAGCGCGCCGCCAGACAGCCAGCGCGCGACAGGATCCGACCCGTCGCCGACCGCCGCGGGAGCGGGTGCGTCGTCGCCGTGGCCATGTTCCGCGGTCTCCGCCGCCTCGCCGACCGCGACGACGGGGGCGGGGGAGTCGAGGTCGTGGGCGTCCTGGCCCTCCTCGGCCACCTGTGCCCAGTCGTGCTGCGAATCGCCGCACTTCTGCAGCACGGGGAACGCCACCTCGGTGCCGGATGCCGCTGAGCTGAAGATCACGTCCATCGAGACCGACGCGCTCAGGCCGTCGTCGATGGGCGTGGCGGGCGTGAACGCGACCTGCGTCGCGATGCCGTCGTCGCCGAGCTCGCGCTCGACGCTCCAGCCTCCCTCGTAGACGGGCGTGATCCCGTCGACGCCGTCAGGAACCGTGAAGACGAGCGCGGTCGTCGCCGCGCCTTCGCAGCCGTGGCTGAAGGAGAAGGTCAGGCGGCTCGACGCGCCGGCGACGGACTCTTCGGGTGTGACGTGGACGTGGGCGGATGCCGCGAGCGGCGCGGCGAGCACCAGGGTGGCGCCGAGGGCGATGCCGCCGGCGGTGAGGCGCGCGTGACGGCGCGGTGAAGCGGTCGGGGTCATGAATGGTCTCTCTCTGTGTTCTGTCGAAGTCGTGCGCAGGCTGTTCACAGCGCGAGCGCGGGGGGGACCTCGGCGAGACAGAGCAGACAGGAAGAGGGCGACCGACGGCAAGCGAACCGCGTGAGCGGCCTGCGGCACGGCGTGGACGCGCGGCAGCGACGGTCGCGCCGTCGACAGGAGGCGCCGCAGGCCCCGCGCGATTGCGCGGACGAGGCGCTCGCCGTGCGAGAGCAGCACGACGGTGGCGGCTGCGGCGACGAGGTGCGCCGCCGCCATGCCCGCGGTCAGGTGCACGTGGCCGCCGGAGCCGAGCGCGAGCGCGACGGATCCCGTGCTCGCGTGGTGGCCGAGAGCCGCATGAGGGGCGTCCGTGCCGACCGCGGCGAAGGCGACGTGCAGGAGCCCCTGCGCGAGGACGACGACCGCGGCAGTGCCGATCCGAGTGGGAGCGCGTCCGATGATCGCCACCGCGAGGGGCGATGCGAGCAGGGTCGTGACCAGAACGAGCCACCACGCGGGAGCGCCGCCTCCGGCCAGAGTGTGGGCGGCAGCGGCCGTCATCGAGGCGACGGCGGCGGCCGCCGTGCCGCGCAGGGCGCGCTCCTGGCGCGCGCGCATTCGCATCCGCTCCACACGTCGAGCCTATCCCGGCGATGTGTGGGCTGATTCAAAGGCGGCACGCGTAGCCTGGGCTCTCGTGACCGTCCTCGCTTTCGTCATCGGCGTCGTTCTGCTGGTCGTCGGGCTCGCCGTCTCGATCGCACTGCACGAGCTCGGCCACCTCGCCCCCGCCAAGCGCTTCGGGGTGCGCGTGGGCCAGTACATGATCGGGTTCGGGCCGACGCTGTGGTCCCGGCGGATCGGCGAGACCGAGTACGGCTTCAAGGCGCTGCCCCTCGGCGGGTTCATCTCGATGGCCGGCATGTATCCGCCGTCGCGGGCCGAGGGCCGCGCCGCCGGCGGCTTCTTCGCCACCATGGTGCAGGACGCCCGCGCCGCCAACGACGAGACGATCGCCGCCGACGACGAGGGTCGCGCCTTCTACCAGCTGCCGGTATGGAAGCGGATCGTCGTCATGCTCGGCGGTCCTGCCATGAACCTCCTGCTGGCGATCGTCATCCTCACGATCGTCATGTCGGGCATCGGCGTCCAGACCGCCACGACGACGGTCGCCGCGGTGAGCGAGTGCGTGCTGCCGTCTGATGCGACGCAGACCGAGTGCTCGGATGCCGATCCCGCATCCCCCGCGGCCGCGGGCGGGATCCGTCCCGGTGACGTGCTCGTGTCGGTGAACGGGATGCCGGTGTCGACCTTCGCCGAGGCGTCGATGATCATCCAGGCGTCGCCCGACCAGGCCCTGCCGATCGTCGTGGAGCGCGATGGCCGGGAGGTCGCCCTGGAGGTGACCCCGATGCTCGCCGAGCGAGAGGTCCTCGATGCGGACGGCGACGTGACGGTCGCCGAGGTCGGCTTCGTCGGCATGACGGCCGCCGTCGACTACGTCCGCGAGCCGCTCTGGTCAGGGGCCCAGTCGGCGTTCGACCGCACGGGGCAGATCGCCGCGATCATGTGGCAGCTGCCCGCGCGGGTGTATGAGACGGCTGTCGACATGGTCACGGGCGTCGAGCGAGACCCCAACGGTCCGCTGTCGATCGTCGGCGCGGGGCGCCTCGCGGGTGAGGTCGCCGCCGTCGATGCGCCCGTGCTCAATCGCGCTGCCGCGATCCTCGAGCTGCTCGCAGGCCTCAATCTCGCGCTGTTCGTCTTCAACCTCATCCCGCTGCTGCCTCTCGACGGCGGTCACGTCGTCGTAGCCCTGTGGGACGGCATCAAGCGCGCGTGGGCGAAGCTGTTCCGTCGCCCGCCGCCGAAGCCCGTGGACGCGACGAAGCTCGTGCCCGTCACCTTCGTCGTCGTGATCGCGCTCATCGTGATGGGCGGCGTGCTGATCCTCGCCGACATCGTCAACCCCGTGCAGCTGTTCGGCTGATCGGGCCGTGCGGGAGGCTCAGCCCTCGGCGGTCGTCAGCGCGTGCGAGACCAGGCGCTCGAGCGTCTCGAGACCGTCGCGCGACAGGATCGACTCGAGGTGGCCCTGCACCGAGGCGTAGCCCGGTCCGCGCAGTGCGTAGACATCGCCTGTCGCCGGGTCGGCGGCGACCTGGGTGTCGCCGATGCGAGTCGTGCCCGCAGGGACGCGCGCCGTGAACGTGTTGTAGAAGCCGATCGACGCCTGCCGCCCGAACACGTCGACCGACTTCTGCAGGCCCTGGTGCGGCGCGTCGAGCGGCACGAGGTCGATGCCGAGGCGGTGTGCGAGCACCTGGTGGCTCAGGCACACGGCGAGCAGCGGTCGGCGGGATGCCAGCCGGGCAGCGACGACGTCGCGCATGCGCGCCAGCCGCGGGCTGTCCGGATCGCGCGGGTCACCGGGGCCCGGGCCGGAAACGACGATGTCGGCCACGTCGATCGCGGCGGGATCGGCGTCGGTCCACGGAGTGATCGCCACCTCGAAGCCGAGATGGCGCAGCTGGTGCGCCAGCATCGTCGTGAAGCGGTCTTCGGCATCCACGACGATCGCGCTGCGGCCGGCGAAGGGCCCGTGGTGGTCAGCGCCGTCCTGCGGGTTGAGCCAGAACGCCGCGAGCCGCTCATTGCGAGCGGCCAGCAGCGCCGCGATCGACGGGTCATCGGCGAGGCGGCGGGGCTCGGCCGCGGGGGCGTCCTCGTCGTCGGCGGTGCGCAGCTCGGCCACGCGGTCACGCTCGACCGCTCCGAGCGCGCCCAGCACGCCGGCGGCCTTGCCGTGGGTCTCGCTGACCTCGCCGTCAGGGTCGGAGTGCCGCACGAGCGTGGCGCCGACGGGAACGCGCAGGGTGCCGTCGACCAGGTACGCGGTGCGGATGAGGATCGGCGCATCGAGGTCGTGGCCGCCGCTCGCGGTCGGCGTGAACAGCGCGGCGACGCCGGAATAGTAGCCGCGTGGCGAACGCTCGTGCCGCGTGATGACGGTGCACGCGTTCTGCATGGGGGAACCGGTGACCGTGGGAGCGAACATCGTCTCGCGGAGGATGTCACGAGGGTCCATCGAGCTGCGGCCGCGGAGCATGTACTCCGTATGGGTCAGCCGTGACATCTCCTTCAGATGCGGACCCGTGATGCGGCCGCCGTCGCTGCAGACGGCCGACATCATCTTGAGCTCTTCGTCGACGACCATGAACAGCTCCTCGGTCTCCTTCGTCGACGAGAGGAACTCGCTGAGGGTCTCAACGGTCGCGCCGCCCAGCGGGTGGCGGAAGGTGCCCGAGATCGGGTTCATGGTCACGACGCCGCCGTGCGCGCTGACGTGAGCCTCGGGGCTCGCACCCACCGCGACGTGGCCGGGCGTGACGATGAGGAAGGTCCAGTAGGCGCCGCGCTCGTGCTCGAGCAGCGCGCGGAACCAGGTGGCGCCGGCCACCACAGGGTCGGCGTCGACGGTCGCGGTGAAGTCGCGGCGGATGACGAAGTTGGCGCCCTCGCCGTGCCCGATCTCGTCGGCGATGACGCGACGCACGATGTCGGCGTACTCGGCATCCGTGATGTCGAAGCCCGGCTCGCCCAGCGGCACGGGGGCCTGCGGCAGCACCTGGACGATGTCCTCGCGGGACGCGGAGGTGTGGGCGTCGACGAGGAGGCAGCGCAGCGGAGCGCGGTCGTCGTGGCACTCGAAGCCACGCTCGACCACCTGACGGAACGGCACGAGAGCGAGGACCTCCCGCGGCGCGCCGTCGGCGTCGTGCAGGGGGATGTCGGCGAGCAGCGGCACGTCGACGATCTCGCCCGTGAGCACCTCGACGGTGTGCGGGTCGCGCGCGATCAGGGCGAAGGGACGTCCGGCCTCCACGGCCGTGCGCAGCTCATCCGTCGGGTTCGTCTGGCTCGCGTTCATCGCCGGGCCTTTCATGCAGTCGGGCGGTCGCGGGAAAGAAAAGACCGCCTCGATGGGCGGTCTGTGATCAGGGTCGCGAGCACACCGCCTCAGCGGTTGAGCCACCAGGAGGTGTTCGCGAACATGCGGTCAGATTATCAGAACGCCGTCGCTTCACCGCGCGGTGCCGGTGTCCCAGCCTTCACACGGCGGGCGCGGCGTAGGCTGGGGATCGTGCCAGCAGTCAATCTCGGTATGCCGCGTGTGCCGGAGGTCCTCTCCCCGCGCCGCAAGAGTCGCCAGATCAAGGTCGGCAAGGTCCTCGTCGGCGGGGACGCCCCGGTCAGCGTGCAGTCGATGACGACGACGCCGACGACCGACATCAACGCGACGCTTCAGCAGATCGCCGAACTCACGGCATCCGGCTGTGAGATCGTGCGGGTCGCCGTCCCTTCGCAGGACGACGCCGATGTGCTGCCGATCATCGCGAAGAAGAGCCAGATCCCGGTCATCGCCGACATCCACTTCCAGCCGAAGTACGTCTTCCAGGCGATCGACGCCGGCTGCGCCGCGGTGCGCGTCAACCCCGGCAACATCCGCCAGTTCGACGACAAGGTCGGCGAGATCGCGAAGGCCGCGAAGGATGCCGGCGTGAGCCTCCGCATCGGCGTCAACGCGGGGTCGCTCGACAAGCGCCTGCTCGAGAAGTACGGCAAGGCGACCCCCGAGGCGCTCGTCGAGAGCGCCGTGTGGGAGGCGTCGCTCTTCGAGGAGCACGACTTCCACGACTTCAAGATCTCGGTCAAGCACAACGACCCGATCGTCATGGTCAAGGCGTACCGCCTGCTCGCGGAGCGCGGCGACTGGCCGCTCCACCTTGGCGTCACGGAGGCCGGCCCCGCTTTCCAGGGCACGATCAAGTCGGCGACGGCCTTCGGCATCCTGCTCGCGGAGGGCATCGGCGACACCATCCGCGTCTCGCTCTCGGCCCCGCCCGCCGAGGAGGTCAAGGTCGGTCACCAGATCCTGCAGTCGCTCAACCTGCGCGAACGCAAGCTCGAGATCGTGTCATGCCCGTCGTGCGGTCGCGCGCAGGTCGATGTCTACACGCTCGCGAACGACGTGACCGAGGGCCTCAAGGACATGACGGTGCCGCTGCGCGTCGCGGTCATGGGCTGCGTCGTCAACGGCCCCGGCGAAGCGCGCGAAGCCGACCTGGGCGTGGCGAGCGGCAACGGAAAGGGACAGATCTTCGTCAAGGGCGAGGTCATCAAGACAGTGCCTGAGGCCGAGATCGTCCAGACGCTCATCCAGGAAGCCAACCGCATCGCCGCTGAGATGGGTCCCGACGCGCCCCTGGGGACCGCCCAGGTCGTCACGGCCTGAGCGTCACCGCGCGGCTGCGGGCTGCCGTTCCGTCGTGACGGATGCCGCGGCCGCGGTGGTGCGCTCCGGGATGGATGCCAGGGCCCCGGCAAGGTCGGCGATGAGGTCGTCCACGTGCTCGAGCCCCACCGACAGACGCAGGATGTCGGCACCGGGTCGCGCCTCGGGCGCCACCGGCCGGTGCGTCAGCGCCGCGGGGTGCTGGATGAGCGAGTCGACGCCCCCGAGCGAGACCGCGTGGCAGAACAGCGTGGTCGCGCTGGCTGCCCGGGCGGCTGCGTCGTAGCCGCCGCGCAGCCGGATGGCGATCATGGCGCCGCCGCCCCGCATCTGCGTGCCGACCAGCGGGTCGCCCGTGAGCCCCGGGTAGAAGACCTCGCTGACGGCGGGGTGGTCGGCGAGCCACTGTGCGATGCGTGCCGCGGCGTCCTGCTGCGCGCGCACCCGCAAGGGAAGCGTCGGGAGACCGCGGTGGAGCAGGTAGGCGGCGAGAGGGTGCAGGATCGCACCCGTGAGCGCGCGGACCGGACGCAGCGCCTCGGCAGTCTGCTCGCTGCACGCGATCACTCCGCCGATCACGTCCCCGTGTCCGCCCAGGTACTTGGTTGCGCTGTGCAGCGACATCGCCGCGCCATGGGCGAGGGGGTTCTGCAGCACGGGTGTGGCGAAGGTGTTGTCGACGAGCACGGGCACGTCTCCGGCCTGCGCGACGACTCGCGAGATGTCGACGAGCTCCAGCGTGGGGTTGGCGGGCGTCTCGACGATGACGAGGCCCGTGTCTGGGCGCACGCTCCCGCCGATCTCCTCGACCTCGCAGTACGTGACTTCGGTGCCCAGCATGCCGGTGGCCAGCAGGTGGTCGGTGCCGCCGTAGAGGGGGCGCACCGCGACCACGTGGGGCTTTCCCTTCGACGTCGTATGCGCCATCAGCGCCGCAGTGACGGCCGCCATGCCCGACGAGAACGCGACCGCGGCCTCGGCGCCCTCGAGCTGCGCGAGAGCATCTTCGAAGCGGGCGACCGTCGGGTTCCACAGCCGCGCGTAGACGTGGCTTCCGCCCTCGATCGGCTGACCGCCGGTCGCGAGCGCCTCGTATGAGTCGCCCCCGATCTCGACACCGGGCAGCGGGTACGTCGACGACAGATCCAGGGGCGGCGCGTGGACTCCCAGCGACTCGAAGTCCTCTCGGCCGCCGTGGACGGCGACCGTCTCGAAGCGGCCGGTGATTCGGGTGCGGGCGGATGCGGTCATGTCGTCAGCATTGCGGACGCCGCCGATCATGTCGACCGACCTTGCCGAAGGAGCCGTGATACGGGCATGCTCATTGCAGAACCTGCAACGCAGGCCGATGAAGGAGCCGGTGACTTGACCGATCAGCAATCCGTTCCCGGCGGGCTCGACGATCTCGACCTGAGGCTGCTGGCCGCGCATGTCGAGCAGCCTGCTCGCTCGAACAAGGCGCTCGCCGACGCCCTGGGCATTCCGGAATCGACGTGCGCATACCGCCTGCGGTCCTTGCGTTCGCGAGGTGTGATCGAGGGCGTGCGCGTCGTGCTCGACACCGCTGCTCTCGGCCTGCCCCTGCAGGGTGTGATCCGCGTACGGCTCGGGAGGCACACGCGCGGGGGAGTCAGCCAGCTCTTCGATGCGCTCGTGCGGGTTCCCGGCGTCATCGAGGTGTTCCATGTCGCCGGTGAAGACGACTTCCTCGTGCACGTGGCGGTAGAGGATGCCGCGGCCCTCCGCGACATCGTGCTGCAGCACATCACGGTGCATGAGACCGTGCGCACGACCGAGACGCACCTGGTGTTCGAGCGCCGGGAGGGCGTCGGCCCGCTCGCGCGCGTCATCGGGAAGGACTGACGCGACGCGCGAGACGCCCGGAGCCTTTCACTGGAGGCAGAACTCGTTCCCCTCGGGGTCGCGCATCTGGTAATAGTGCTCCGGCCACGGCCCCCACTGCTGATCGATCAGGCGGACGACGGTGGCCCCGAGGGCGACCAGTCGGTCCTTCTCCTCATCGAGACGCGTCTCAGGGTCGTCCGCCCCGTCTGTCACGGTGATGTCGAGGTGCAGGCGGTTGCGGCCCCGCTTCGGGCCGTCGGCGTGGTGGAAGAAGAAGCGCGGACCGACGCCTGCCGGGTCTTCCGCGAGCCCGCGCGATGCCAGGTCGGCATCCGTCAGTCCCGACGCCTTCAGGTCTGACGCGAGGTCTGGGTCGAACTCCCGATACGGATAGCCGAAGACGTCCGACCAGAAGCGGGCGAGCCGCTGGGGATCATCGGCGTAGAACGTGATGTTGCCGAGCTTGACGCCCGTTCCGGGGGCATTGGTCGGGTTCGGTCGGCTCATGAGGTCCTCCGTCTCGTGATCGCAAGAGGCTACTCCGCGTCACCGACACTGCTCGCCCCGCGAGCGCATATTCCTGCACCCGCATGGGCGTGACGCAATCGTGATCGGTGTGACGCAACTGTGACCTGACATCCTGCCGTGCGGAGCCGACACGGGTGTGAGGATGAACGGCATGAACCGCTCTCGCCTCAGCCCCGTCATCGCCGTGGCTGCGGCCGTCCTGCTCGCAGCGGGCTGCGCCACGGCGCAGCCCGCTGCATCACCGACCGCCAGCCCCACGTCGACGCCCACCCCCACCTCCAGCCCTGCGCCTACGCCTGCGCCGACGCCCGAGCCGGTGCTCGCGCCGACGCTGCCGTTCGGCGGCGACTGCTCGCGGATGCTCACCGCCGCGCAGCTCGACGACCTACTGGGGGAGGGCTGGGAGACCGAAGACGAGAAGCACGCGCAGTGGGGCACCGGCGCGGAGTACATCGAGCTCACGCCCCTCGCCACCGCCGGAGGACTGGCGTGCAAGTGGTTCGTGGGACACGACGTTCCCTGGGGAGAGATCGAGGAGCTCGAGATCACGGTGGCGCCCGCCGAGCAGGTGCCGGCTGAGTTCACGGCGCGTTATGCCGAACCGCTCTGCGAGTCGTCCTATGACGCGACGTTCTGCCGCCAGGCGCGCACGGTGGGCGACGTCTGGCTGATGGCCCGGGCGGGATATTCCATGGGCGACACCTTCGGGGGCTTCCTGGCGCGAGCCCTCGACCAGGCCGAGGCGACGGTCTCAGCCGGCATCGATGCGGTGCCCGTCGACCGGAACGCCTCCTGGTGGCAGGTCTCGGACTGCGAGTCACTCGGCCAGGACATGCGAATGGGCGAGGTCCTCGGCGAGAACTACGGGACGGGCTTCTGGGAAGGCAGTGAACAGCCCGAGAGCATCATGCTCAGAGAGGCCGGCCTGGGCATCCGGTGCCAGTGGATCACCGGCGACGGCGAGCTCTCTCCTGACGGGAGGCACCACATCATCACTCTTCAGTCCTCGCACGGCGGCCACTGGCAGTGGGATGCGATCCTCGCCCACGACGACGTCGAAGACGTCGCGGTGGCCGGAGCGGAGCACGCCGTGATCTTCACCCCCCGTGACCGCCTCTACGTGTTCGCCGGCGATGGTGTCAACGTGGTCAGCGTCGACGGCGGCGACTCTCAGGAGTTCGTCGCAGATATCGCTGCACGCGCGCTGGCGGCCCTTGGCTGAGGTGGGTCCTGCCGCTGGAGCCGGCGCGTGACGTGGCGGCGTCAGGACGAGCCATTCAGTGAAGCGCGCCGCCCGGGAGTCGTGCCTCCTCGCCCTCGACGGCCGTCTCGATCGCGATGCGAAGGGCTGTGACGATCGCCTCGAGGGGGAGGGACGGCTGATCGCCGGGTGCGGCTCCCGATGCCCACGGAACGTGCACGAAGCCCGCGCGCGCGTGAGGCGCGGCATCCAGAGCCGTGAAGAAGACGTGGTTGCAGACGAACGTGCCCGCGGTGTGCGACACCTCCGCCGGGATCCCCGCCGCCGCGACGGCAGCGGCGATCGCCTTGACCGGAAGGGTCGAGAACGCCGCGGCGGGCGCGCCGGGAAGGCTGGGCTCGTCGATGGGCTGCATGCCGTCGTTGTCGGGGATGCGCGCGTCGGCGAGGTTGATCGCGATGCGCTCGACCCCGATGGCCGCGCGGCCGCCCGCGAGCCCCGTCGCGATCACGACGTCGGGGCGATGCCGCTCGATCAGTTCGCGGAGGCGCGCCGCCGCGCCCGTGAACGTCACCGGCAGCACGTCCGTCACGAGCTCGTGCGCGCCATCCCATGTCTCCGCGATGAGGCGCACGGCGTCACCGCTCGGATTGACGGCGTCGCCGGCGAACGGCTCGAAGCCCGTGAGCAGCACCCTGGTCTCGCCGGTGCGCGCGCTCATGTCGGCTCTCCCTCGCGTTCGACGGCCTCGGGTGCGAACTCGATGGCGCCCTCGGCGACATCGGCGCGCACGAGGCGCAGCCGCACGATCGAGCCGGGCTCGGCATCGAGCCCCCGCACCTTCGCATCGACGGGCGGGCGCTGCAGCTGCACGCGTGCGCCGTCGCCGCGCATGGCCAGCACGGTCGCGGCGAACTCGCGACCCTCACCGCCGTGCAGCACGGCCGCCTCGACGCGGTCGAGCGCGCCGGCGGCGAGCTGATTCGCCTTCTGGGAGCTGCGGCTCATGAGCTGGGGCACCTCCGGCAGGCTCGCCCGCACTCCGGCCGGCACGTCGCGGCCGTTCGCGAGCGCCTCGCAGATCACGAGCGACCACCGGTCGACGAGGCGACGCAGCGGGGCGGTCGTGTGCGCGTAGGGCGCTCCGATCGCCGCCTGCACCGTCTCCTCGGGAAGCTCGCCGTCGAACGTGACGTAGCCCGCACCGCGGAAGAGTCCCGCGGCATACTCCTTGACGGCGCGCGCCGCCGCCGAACGGTCGAGCGACCGCAGGTACTCGCCGTAGGGCACGTCGAGGCGCCAGGGCAGACCGAGTGCGATCGTCTGGCTCCGGAACTCGGCGACGTCCTCCTCCTGCGCGGGCGGCATCGTCCGCAGGATCCCGACTCCGCCCCGCAGCATGATGTCGGCGGCGACCATGCCCGTGAGAAGCGAGACGTGAGCGTTGGCGTCTTCGAGCGGCACGCCCTCGTCACGCTCGAGCCGGTAGCCGTCGGCCTCCGCGACGATCCGCGACTCGGGAACGTTGAGGCTCGCGCCCCCGCGCTCGCGTTCACGGGCGCTGCGCTCGCGGCCGAACCACGGCAGCGCCATCAGCGCCGGCGGTGCCGTGCCATCGTCGATCGCCCGCTGCGCCTCGACGTAGCTCCACTGCCGACGCGAGCGGATCACGGCGCGGGTGACGGTCGTCTCGATGGGCTCGGCACGCTCGTCGAGCACGAACCGCCACACGAACGCCCTGCGGTCGCGGCCGGGCAGGAGCGACGCGGCGTCCTCGCTGATGACGGGCGGATGCAGCGGGATCCTCCCGTCGGGCGCGTACATCGTCTGACCGCGGCGCCGCGCCTCGGCGTCCAGGGCGCTGTCGGGCGCGACGAAGGCCGGCACGTCGGCGATCGCGTAGTGCAGCACGGCGCCGGAGGCCGTGCGCTCCAGATGCAGCGCCTGATCGAGGTCGGTGGAGCCTGCCGGGTCGATCGTCAGGAAGTCGATGTCGCGGAGGTCGGCCAGCCCGGACGTCATGGGGTCGACAGGAACGTCGCGCGCCACCCGCTCCGCTTCGGCCTGCACATCGGGCGGGAACGCCTCGGGCAGGTCGAGCGCGCGCCGCAGTGCCTCGAGCGAGTCGGCGAGCTCCTGCCGGACCTCGGAGGGGACGATGCGGGAGCGACGGGCGGGCACGGGCCCAGTGTAGGCCGCGGCGCCGTGAGCACGGCATCGGCCAGACAGCGCCCCGACAGGCCGCGACTAAGCTTGACGTTCGTGGTCACACGTCTCTCGAAGTTCTTCCTCCGCACGCTCCGCGAAGACCCGTCGGATGCCGAAGTCACGAGCCACCGCCTGCTCGTGCGCGCCGGCTACATCCGGAGGCAGGCGCCCGGCATCTTCGCATGGCTGCCGCTGGGGCTGCGGGTGAAGGCGCGCATCGAGGGCATCATCCGCGAGGAGATGTCCGCCGCGGGCGCGCAGGAGGTGCACTTCCCGGCGCTCATGCCGCGCGAGCCCTACGAGGCGACGGGCCGCTGGGAGGAGTACGGCGACGCCCTGTTCCGCCTGAAGGACCGCAAGGACGCCGACTACCTGCTCGCGCCGACCCACGAGGAGGCCTTCACGCTGCTCGTGAAGGACATGTATTCCTCGTACAAGGATCTGCCGCTGACCATCTACCAGATCCAGGACAAGTACCGCGACGAAGCGCGCCCTCGCGCGGGGCTCCTGCGTGGACGAGAGTTCACCATGAAGGACGCCTACTCCTTCGACGCGTCCGACGAGGGGCTCGAGGCGAGTTACCAGGCGCAGCGCGACGCGTACGAGCGGATCTTCCAGCGCCTCGGTCTCGAGTACGTCATCGTGCAGGCCGACGCGGGCGCCATGGGCGGCTCGAAGTCGGAGGAGTTCCTGCACCCGACGTCGGTGGGCGAAGACACCTTCGTGCGCTCGGCGGGCGGCTACGCCGCCAACGTCGAGGCGTTCACGACAGTCGTGCCCGAGCCGATCCCGTTCGACGACGCGCCTGCCCCCGTCATCTTCGACTCGCCCGACACCCCGACGATCGAGACGCTCGTCGCACACTCGAACAAGGTGCTCGACCGTCCGGTCACCGCCGCAGACACCCTGAAGAACGTCGTGCTGGCCCTCACGCACATCGACGGCACGCGCGAGCTCGTGGTCGTCGGCATCCCGGGAGACCGCGAAGTCGACGACAAGCGCGCGGAGGTCGCGTTCGCGCCCGCCGAGGTGTCCGCTGCGACACCCGAGGACTTCGAGCGCCACCCGCTGCTGGTCAAGGGCTACATCGGCCCCTGGTCCGAGACCGGCCCGGTGCTTGGCGAGGAGTCGGCCACCGGCATCCGCTACCTGCTCGATCCGCGCGTCGTCGACGGCACGCGGTGGATCACCGGCGCCAACATCGACCAGAAGCACGTGCACTCGCTTGTCGCGGGTCGCGACTTCTTCGCCGACGGCTTCGTCGAGGTCGCTGACGTCCGCGAGGGCGACCCGGCGCCCGACGGCTCCGGACCCGTCACCCTCGCGCGCGGCATGGAGATCGGCCACGTGTTCCAGCTGGGCCGCAAGTACGCAGACGCGCTCGGCCTCAAGGTGCTCGACGAGAACGGCAAGCTCGTCACCGTCACGATGGGCTCCTACGGCATCGGCGTGACCCGCATCCTCGCCATCATCGCCGAGCTCAACAACGACGAGAAGGGCCTCGTGTGGCCCGAGTCGGTGGCGCCGTTCGACGTTCAGGTGGTTGCGACGGGCAAGGACTCGGTGGCCTTCGAGCTCGCCGAGCAGGTCTCGGCGCAGCTCGAGACGGCCGGACTCGACGTTCTCTACGACGACCGTCAGAAGGTCTCTCCGGGCGTCAAGTTCGCCGACGCTGAGCTGGTGGGCGTGCCGCGCATCCTCATCGTCGGACGCGGCGCGGCCGACGGTCAGGTGGAGCTGTGGGACCGCCGCTCGGGTGAACGCCAGGTCGTCCCCGTCGCCGACGCGGTCGCGCAGCTCACCGCTCGCTGACACTCCCCGCCCCTCGGCGGCACGAGCGTGGCAGGCTGGGACCATGACCGATCACACAGTGCCCGCGGAGGTCACCGCCGACATCCGGCAGCTCGTCGCCGACGCGGGGATCACGGAGGACGTCGACCTCGTCTCGCGCATCCTGATCACGGGCGTGGGTCTCGGGCTGGACGACACGACCCGCCTCGACCTGAAGATCACCTCGGCCGCGCTGTCAGAGATGCGCAGCGCCTTCCGCCTGTTCGCGCCCTACCGCGACGCGCCGAAGGTGACCGTGTTCGGCTCCGCCCGCACCCGGCAGGACGATCCGCTGTACACGGCGACGGTCGACCTGGCCCGCGAACTCGCCGGTCGCGGCTGGATGGTCGTCACGGGAGCCGGACCGGGGATCATGCAGGCCGCTGCCGAGGGCGCCGGTCCCTCGAACTCGCTGGGCGTGTCGATCCGCCTGCCGTTCGAGGAGAAGCCGAACGAGATCATCGCGGCGGGCACCCGCAACGTCGCCATGAAGTACTTCTTCACCCGCAAGCTCATGCTCGTCAAGGAGTCGCGCGGGTTCGTGTGCCTTCCCGGCGGCTTCGGCACGCTCGACGAGATGTTCGAGCTGCTCACGCTCCAGCAGACAGGCAAGGCCGAGCCCACGCCGATCGTGCTGCTCGACGCTCCGGGCGGCTCGTTCTGGCAGGGACTCCGTGAGTTCGCCGACCGCAATCTGATCCCCTCGGGGGTCATCTCGCCCGACGATCTGGATCGCGTGCTGTTCACCGACTCGGTGCACGCCGCCGCGCAGGAGATCACCGGATTCTGGCGCAACTATGACTCGCTGCGCTGGGTGGGCGACCGGCTCGTCATCCGCCTGCTCGCGGAGCCGACGGACGACGAGATCGCCTCGCTCAACGAGCGCTTCTCTCACCTGCTCGCCGACGGCCGCATCGAGCGCAGCGGTCCCCGGCGCCCGGAGATCGAAGACGACGACCGCCTCAACCTGCCGCGCATCGTCATGCGGTTCGATCAGTTCCAGGTGGGCCGCCTGTTCCAGGTCATCCGCGCCGTCAACGAGTTCTCGAGCGCGCCGGCCGCCTCGCCGCCCGACGAGCCGCGCGAATGATTCACGCGGCCAGCCCTCAGAGCTTTGCGTAGCGCGCGCGGCAGAACGTGAAGAGCGCGTAGGCCACGAACCCGGCGCCGACGATGCCCACGAGGAACGGACCGCCCCAGACGTCGAGGAGGGCGTCGATCGCGCCGTCGAGGCCGCCCGCCGTGCCGGGGTCGACCTTCACTGCCGCCACGATCAGCAGGATGCCGATGACGGACAGCGAGATGCCCTTCGCGATGAATCCGACAACCCCGAGCGCGCTGATGGCGGTGCCTGCACGCCCGTCCGGGACGTCCACCTTGCTGTGGAAGGAGCGCAGGATCCCCATCACGATGAACGAGATCCCGCCCACGCCGATCCCGACGCCCACGAGCGCGAGCACGATCGGTCCGCCGGGAAGGTCGAGCACCCCGCGACTGGCTTCCTCGGCCGTCTCCTCGGCATTCGGGCGGGCGCCCAGCGCCACAGCACCGGCGATCGAGGCAAGAGCGAGGAAGACGACCGCCTGGCCCCACTCGGAGATGCGCACGCCCCACTTCTTCACGTCCGATGACCTGCTCGCCAGCAGGCCGTTCGCGGCGTGCCACACGCCGAGGGCCGCGAGGAGCGTCGCGAGCGTCCACAGGGCCACGAACCCGAGCCGGGCCGACGCGATCGTCTTGAACGCCCCCGCCTGATCGCCCTCGCCGCGGGCGCCCGAGGCGATCGCGATCACGATGACGCCGATGAGCAGGTGCACGACGGCGTTGGCCGCGTACCCGCCCCGAGCGAGCGCCCGGAGGGCGGGGGAGGAGCGTGCCTCGCGCGCGGCGCGCTTGGCCGCCGCGCGCTTCGCGCCGTTGGTCATGCACCCACGCTAGCGGGGCCCTCTCCGCCGGCGCAGGGCCTGCGCATGCCCAGGCGGCATCAGGTAACGTTGTGTGGATGCCGCAGCGGTGACGCTCCGGCGAAAGAGTTGAATAGGGAGGCACCTGTGGACATCGATCTGGGACTGCTGCGCACAGTCGAGCGTGAGAAGGAGATCCCCTTCGACGAACTCGTGCGGATCATCGAACAGGCGATCCTCACCGCCTACGCCAAGCACACCTCCCCGACGGGCGAGCTGCCCCAGGGCACGCGCGCCGAACTCGACCGCAAGACAGGGCATGTCGCCGTCTACGTGCCGCTGCTCGACGAAGAGGGCGTCGTCATCGGCGAGGAGGAGTCGACGCCGGAGGACTTCGGCCGCATCGCCGCGTTCGCCGCGAAGCAGGTCATCAGCCAGCGCCTCCGTGACATCGCCGACGACGCGATCCTCGGCGAGTTCCGCGGCAAGGAGGGCGACATCGTCGCCGGTGTCATCCAGCAGGGTCCCAACCCGCGCATGGTGCACGTCGACCTCGGCACGATCGAGGCGATCCTTCCTCCCGAGGAGCAGGTGCCCGGCGAGGAGTACACGCACGGGTCGCGGCTGCGCGTCTACGTCACGTCGGTCGCGAAGGGCGCCAAGGGCCCCTCGATCACGGTCTCGCGCACTCACCCCGGTCTCGTCCGCAAGCTGTTCGCCCTCGAGGTCCCGGAGATCGCGTCCGGGCTCGTCGAGATCGTCTCGCTCGCCCGCGAAGCCGGGCACCGCACGAAGATCGCGGTCAAGGCGAACGACCCGGCCATCAATGCCAAGGGCGCCTGCATCGGCGAGCTCGGCCGTCGCGTGCGCGCCGTCACCGAAGAGCTCGGCGGCGAGAAGATCGACATCGTCGACTACGACGCGGAACTGGCGAAGTTCGTCGCGAACGCGCTGTCGCCCGCGAAGGTCACCTCGAGCTTCGTGCTCGATGCCGCCAGCAAGGCCGTGCGCGCACTCGTCCCCGACTACCAGCTCTCGCTCGCGATCGGCAAGGAAGGGCAGAACGCCCGCCTCGCCGCGAAGCTCACGGGAGCCAAGATCGACATCCAGCCCGACAGCATCCTCGAGTCGTGACGGACGTCCGTCCAGGTTGAGGGGGTAGGATGGAACCTGTCCGAACGTGCGTGGGATGCCGCGCACGTGCCCCGCGCTCCTCGCTTCTGAGGGTCGTCGAGAGGGACGGCGTGCTCGTCGCAGACGAGAAAGCCGTGCTGACCGGCCGGGGTGCGTGGGTGCATGACACGAGCGAGTGCGTCGACATCGCGCTCCGGCGTCGCGCATTCGGACGAGCATTGCGTGTGTCAGGCCCGCTTGACACGCAGACCTTTCAGATCACCCACCAGCGAAATGGCTGAACGGCTATGGACTCAAAGTGAACGGCTCGAAATGAGACCCGTCCGCAAGTAATGGTCTGCCCTGTCCGGGGTAGGCCCCAGACAGGAGAATTGTGGCAAAACCACGCGTGCACGAGATCGCTTCCGAGCTCGG
>CALANM010000165.1 GCA_937926065.1 uncultured Microbacterium sp. | reverse complement strand
GTGGATCTGGGTGGTGTCGACGGCCTGCTGCACGTCACCGACATCGCGTGGCGCCTTCGTGGTGACGGATCATGAGACCGAGGAACAGGCAGTCGGCCTCCTGGCCGGTCGCGGCGCGCAGCTCCTGCAGCTCGGCTTCGCTCGCCATGCCCATGGCGACGCGGATCTCTTCTGCGGTCAGGGGCTCGTCAGCCCCGCCGCCGTGGCGGTGACCGGCGTCGGACCCCGTCATCCATGCCATGGTCGGCTGGTCGCCGATCTGTGACAGGCCCCACTGCTGGAGCCATCCGTACATGACCCCCTTCTGCTCCGACTGGCCGGTCGCGATGTCGTACGCGAGGGCGCGGAGGTCGTCGTCCTCGGTCTTGCCGTAGACGGTGAGCGCCATGTCGATCGCCTGCGCGTGGTGGACCTGCATGTCACGCGCGAAGCCGGCTTCGGCGGAGTCACTGGAGGGCGTGCGCGGGGCGATGTCGAACGCCGAGAATCGTCCGATCGCGAACCCCGTCGCCGCGATGGCGACGGCCACCAGCACAATCGCCCACCACGGCGGCAGCGAGCGGGATGCGGGGGCGTCGAGTTCGGTCACGACTGCTTGCCGGGCGCGTCCAGGGCTCCTGTGCAGGCGGCGTTCGGCTCGGGTGCGTTCGTGCTGCGCCAGTACGCCTTGAGGAACTCGGTGATGCGCGGGTCGTCGGGGGAGTCGACCTGCACCTGGGCGTTCCAGGCGCTGGCGACGATCGGCGACGGCAGGCCGTCGTAGGGCGAGAGGATCACGTAGCTCGACGGCAGCTGCGCGCGGATCGCGTCGACGCCGTCGGAGTCGACGCGTGCGGGGTCGTAGGTGATCCACACCGCGCCGTGCTCGAGCGAGTGCACGGCGTTGACGTCGGGCACCGGCTCGGAGTAGATGCCGCAGTTGAGCCACATGGCGTTGTGGTCGCCGCCGGCGGGCGGCGCCTGCGGGTACTGGACGTCGCCTTCGACGTGGTTGGCGGTGTTCTCGAAGGTCTGGATGCCCTCGATCGCGGAGCCGTCGCTGTCGCCGCGCTCGAGCGTGACGGGGCGGGGCGTGAGGATGAGGGATGCCACGACGAGCGCGACGACCGCGAGTGCGGCGGTGCCGCCGACCACCCACCAGGTGAGCTTGCTGCGGCGCCGCTTGGCCAGCTGCCGCTGGTACTCGGCGAGCTTGGCCTGCTTCTGCTGCTCGCGCTGCTGCTTGGCCGTCAGGTTGAGCTTGGCCTGGGTCGCAGGGTTGCCGCTTGCGCGCTTGCCAGGGGAGGTCGGGGTCATTCGGTGATCTCGGCTTTCGGGCTCTCGTGTCGGCCGGGCAGACAGGGCGGAGTCTAGCCCGCCGCCCTGCGGGCACTGTCGATCCTATTCGCACGCATACGGGCGTTGGCTGGGAAAGCGTTATGATCGAACGCTGCCGAATCGATTCGAGACCGGCATCCCCGACCGGCCCAGCCGAGATCCCAGGACATCGTGCGCGACACCGACACCATTCGACTTCCCCAGCAGTCCCGCACCGCGACGGGGGCCATCCGCACCCTCGGCAGCCGCCCCGAGACGGCGCCCATCGTTCTCCACCCGGGCGACCGCATCTCGACCGCGCGTCGCGTCGTCTACGTCATCCTGCTCGGAGCCCTCACAGCGCTCGGCCCCTTCACCGTCGACCTCTACCTGCCGGCGTTCCCCCTGCTGCAGCAGGACTTCCACACGTCCGCCGCCGCGATCCAGCTCACGCTCACCGGCACCATGATCGGATTCGCCCTCGGTCAGCTGGTGGTCGGGCCGCTGAGCGACAAGGTCGGCCGCCGCATCCCGCTGCTGTCGGTGACGGCGCTGCACGTCGTGGCCAGCGTCGCGGCGGCGGTCGCGCCGTCGCTCGAGCTGCTGTCGGTGGCTCGCGTCGTGATGGGTGCGGGAGCCGCGGCAGGCGGTGTCGTCGCGGCGGCGATCGTGCGCGACCTGTTCGGCGGAAAGCGGCTCGTGGTCATGCTGTCGCGGCTGGCTCTCGTGTCGGGAGTCGCGCCCGTGCTCGCGCCCCTCGTCGGGTCAGCGCTGCTGCTGGTCATGCCGTGGCGCGGGGTCTTCGTCGTGCTGGCCGCCTACGGGGCGATCATGCTGGTGTCGGCGATCGCGCTCGTGCCCGAGACCCTCCCTCCCGCACGCCGCCAGGAGCGGGGCGCGACCACGGTGTGGCAGCGCTACCGCAGCGTCTTCAGCGACCGTGTCTTCATCGGCGTCCTCATCATCGGAGGCATGACCTTCTCGGGCCTGTTCTCGTATCTGTCGGCGTCGCCGTTCCTGTTCCAGGAGACCTACGCGTTCGACGCGCAGCAGTACGGCCTGCTGTTCGCGGTGAACTCCCTCGGCGTCGTCGCGGGCGTGCAGACGGCATCCCGCCTCGCGGCGCGCTTCGGACCGCAGTGGGTGCTCGCGTGCTCGACTGCCGTGCTGCTGGCGGCGGGCGCCGCGATCATCGTCACCGACCAGCTCGGTCTCGGCCTGTGGGGCACCGTCGTCCCGCTGTGGATCTTCATGACCGCGTGCGGGTTCACGTTCCCCTGCGTTCAGGTGCTCGCGCTCGACCGTCATGGAAACGCGGCCGGCACGGCGCAGTCGATCGTGGGCGCCACCAACTTCGGCGTCGCCGGAGTCGTCTCGCCGCTCGTCGGCTGGATCGCGAAGGACGCCGGCATCACCGCCACCACGATGGCGACCGTCATGGTCGGGTGCGCGGTCATCGGCATCCTGTCGCTGTGGATCATCGTGCGGCCGAAGACCGTCGAGCGCCTCGCGCCCTGAGCCGGCTCCACCGCATCCCCTGCCCGTGGCGGGGGGCATCGAGGGCCGCAGCGGGGGAACGCAACCCCCTCTCAGGATGCCGAGGCCGCCGCATAGTCTGAGGGCATGACCGCCCCCGCGACCGCCGACGCGCCCGCAGACCGCCCGCGCCGCCTGCCCACGACCGACGTCGAGATCACGATCGCGCTGCGCAGGGTCGTCGTGGGGGTGCTGCTCATGGCGCTGGGCGCGGTTCTCGGCATCCTGATCGCGTCCGAGGCCGATCCGATCGACCTCGATGCGTGGTGGAACGGCGCCATGGGCTCGTGGAACCCCGGATTCGTGCCGATCGCGTTCGCGCTCGACTTCCTGGGCGGCGGATGGTTCGCGACCTATGTCGTGCCGCTCGGCGGTGCGCTGCTGCTCGTGCTGGCGCGCCGGCCGCGCTCGGCGCTCGTGTTCCTCGCCGCCTCGATCGTGAGCGTCGCCGTCGTGCAGCTGGTCAAGTCGATGTTCGGACGCGTGCGCCCTGAAGAGATGCTCGTCATCTCCGATCACGGCTCCTTCCCCTCGGGGCACACCGCGAACGCGGCGACGATCGCCGTCATCGCCGTCATCGTCTTCCCCCGGCTGTGGGTCGCCCTGGTCGGCGGTGCGTGGGTCTTCGCGATGGCCTTCAGCCGCACGCATGTGCACGCGCACTGGCTGAGCGACACCGTGGGCGGTGCGCTGTTCGGGGCCGGAGCGGCACTCGTCGTCGCGGGCGCATTCACCGTGATGCTGGAACGGGAGCGCTCGCTAGGCTGAGCGCATGACCGCGTCAGAGGATGCCGCCGCCGCTGAACTCGCGCGCCTCAAGGCCGAGGCTGAAGCCGCTGAGGCCGCGCTGAAGCTGGCTCAGGCCAAGGCCGCGCTCGCCGCCGCCGAGGCCGAAGCCGCCAAGGCCGCAGCATCGGACCAGGTCGCCGCGGCGGACGCCGCCGCATCGGGCAGAACCGCCGCTGTGGAAGCGGAACCGGATGCCGTCGTCCCCCAGACCGACGTTCCGACGACGGAAGCGCCCGCCGCCGTCACGGCCGCTGGTCCGCTCGACGCCGACGAGATCGCCGCCATCACGAAGGGCTACACGTTCGACGCCGAGACCCTCGACCTGGGCGCGCTCATGAACACCGAGCCCGTGCCGAGCGCGCAGATCCGCATCCCCCTGGCGATGATGAACCGTCACGGCCTCGTCGCCGGGGCCACCGGAACCGGAAAGACGCGCACGCTTCAGGGGCTCGCCGAGCAGCTGGCGGCGAAGGGCGTGCCGGTGTTCGCGGCCGACATCAAGGGCGACCTGTCGGGTGTCGCGACCCCCGGCGAGCCCAGCGAGAAGCTTCTCGACCGCACGCGCGCGATCGGCCAGGACTGGAAGCCCGAGGCATCCGTCACCGAGTACTTCGCGCTCGGCGGCATCGGCAAGGGCGTGCCCGTGCGCGCGACGGTGTCGGGGTTCGGGCCGCTGCTGCTGAGCAAGGTGCTCGGGCTCAACGCGACGCAGGAGTCGAGTCTCGGGCTGGTGTTCCACTACGCCGACGAGAACGGACTCGCCCTCGTCGACCTCTCCGACCTGCGCGCGGTGCTCACCTACCTCACGAGCGACGAGGGCAAGGGGGAGCTGAAGGAGCTCGGCGGTCTCTCGGCGGCGACGGCGGGCGTGATCCTGCGCGAGCTCATCACCTTCGCCGATGACGGCGCCGACGTGTTCTTCGGCGAGCCCGAGTTCGACGTCACCGACTTCCTGCGCGCGGCTCCCGACGGCCGCGGCATCATCTCGCTGCTGGAGGTGCCGGGCGTCGCGGACAAGCCCGCCCTCTTCTCGACGTTCCTCATGTATCTGCTCGCGGAGCTGTTCGAGATCCTGCCCGAGGTGGGTGACCTCGACAAGCCGAAGCTCGTGTTCTTCTTCGACGAGGCGCACCTGCTGTTCACAGACGCGTCGAAGGACTTCCTCGCCGCGATCACCCAGACGGTCCGCCTCATCCGGTCGAAGGGCGTCGGCGTCTTCTTCGTCACGCAGACGCCCAAGGATGTGCCCGGCGATGTGCTCGCCCAGCTCGGCTCACGGGTGCAGCACGCCCTCCGCGCGTTCACTCCTGACGACGCGAAGGCGCTGCGCGCGACCGTCGGCACCTACCCGAAGAGCGGGTACGACCTGGAGCGGACGCTGCAGGAGCTCGGCACAGGCGAGGCGATCGTGACGGTCATGAGCGAGAAGGGCGCCCCCACCCCCGTCGCCTGGACGCGCCTGCGCGCCCCGCAGGGCCTCATGACGCCGACGCCCGATCCCGACATCGAGCGTGCGGTCAAGGCATCGCCGCTGCTGGCGAAGTACGGCATGGCGATCGACCGTGAGTCGGCGCGCGAGATCCTCACCGCCAAGATGAACGCCGCCGCCGAGAAGGAGGCCGCCGAGCAGGCCGCCAAGGAGAAGGCGAAGACGGATGCCGAGTATGCCAGGCAGCAGGCGGCGATCGCGAAGGCGGAGGCGGCGGCCGAGAAGGAGCGGCAGCGCGAGTACGACCGGATCATGAAGTCGACGGGCGGATCGACCCGCTCGCGCACGACGCGCAAGAAGGAGACGTCGCCGATCGAACAGGTGCTGAACTCCAAGGCGACGCAGTCGATCCTCAACTCCGTCATCCGCGGCATGTTCGGCACGGGTCGCCGCTGACCACCCGGACTTCTCCTCGCGGGCGTCGGACGCGCCCCGTAGGCTTCACGGATGCCGCACATCCGCCCTTTCCGTCCCGGCGATGAGCCTGCCCTCTCCGAGATCTGCCTGCGCACCGCCGACGCCGGCGCCGACGCGACGGGCGTCTTCGAAGACGACGACATCTGGGCGGCGGTCTTCGTGCTGCCGTACGTCGCGCGGCATCCCGACCTCGCGTTCGTCGTCGAGTCAGACGGCGGCACGCCGGTCGGCTACATCGTCGGCACGCCCGACACGCGCGCGTTCGAGGACTGGTTCGCGACCGAGTGGTGGCCGCGGTTCGCGCAGCGGTGGCCGAAGCCCGAGACCGAGGTCACGCGGCAGGACGGCACGCTCATCTACGCCCACGGAAGACGCGCGGGCACCGAGCCGTACGGCGACGAGCATCCAGCGCACCTGCACATCGACCTGCTCCCTGAGGCACAGGGGCAGGGGTGGGGCCGCCGGCTGATCGAGACGTTCACCGCGGCGCTGCGCGAGCGTGGCGTGACGGGGCTGCACCTGGTGGCATCCGCCGAGAACACGGGTGCGCTCGCCTTCTACACGCGGCTCGGGTTCGTGCCGGTGCCGTCGCACCCCGGCGTGCAGGCGTTCGCCCTCGACCTCCGCTGACGCTCGGCGGCTCGCTCAGGGCCGCACGCGAGCGGCGCGGCCCCCGGTCTCGACGACGTCGCCGTCGACCAGCTGACGCCCGCGGCGGCGCTCGACCTCGCCGTTGACGGTCACGAAGCCGTCGATGATCGCCTCCTTCGCGTCGCCGCCCGAGTCGAGCAGCCCCGCGAACTTCAAGAACTGTCCGAGGCGGATCATGTCGCCGCCGATGGACACGTCGTCGATGGGAGTGGAGTCGGTCACCCCTCGATGCTAGCTGCGCCGATCAGGCGACGAGACGGCCCGATGCCAGGCGCACGGTGCGGTCGACGAGGCCGTCGGGCACGGCGACGTGCGAGATGAGCACGACCGCCTGGCCGGGCGACACCGCCGACAGCAGATCGGTGAGCAGGGCGTCGGATGCTGCGGGGTCGACGCCCGCCGTCGGCTCGTCGAGCACGAGCACGTCGAAGCCATGCAAGAGGGCGCGGGCGAGGGCCAGACGCTGCGCCTGTCCGCCCGACACGAGCGCGCCGCGCTCGCCGACCC
>CALANM010000164.1 GCA_937926065.1 uncultured Microbacterium sp. | reverse complement strand
GCACCGCCCTTCGATAGAATGGTCGCGGGACGCGGCCGCGCACCTCCGGACGTCCGTGCCGGATCATCGCCGGGCATGACGGAGCGATTTGCCCAACGATCGAGTGAATGAACCTGGCCCAGCTTCCTCTTCGGTCCCTATCCCGGCTACGCCTGCTGGACGGACGTCAACGTGCGTCGCGGCTCGGCAGACGGTGATCGGCAGACAATCCGAAGTCAGACGACAACTCCGGAAAATTGATCCGGAGGAATCCTCTGCTCCTCGTCCCGGACGCGCCGCCAAGATAGCTCCATAGCGGTCGTTGACACCGCGGCGAAGACCCGGGCATGGGCCCACTGGATCGCTCCCTCGCTGAGTGCCTTGATTCGCATCCCGTCCAGAGCACGTTTAACGCGGGGGCTGACAACAAAGTGCTGCACGATCAGTAGAGACACTGAGACGGCACACCCCCACAGGTATCCCATGTCTTGCGTGAGTGCATTCAACAGAAAGATCCCGACCGCCACAGCCAGAACAATCGACACAGCGTAACGCAGGGCTGTGTAAGCGATCCACCGGCGACTTGACTTCCACCACAGGCCAAGGATCATGAACTCACGCGCCCGCAACAGACGGAGACTCCACCTCGCCTCATCCTTCGAAATCTTGAGCATCAGCCGCCGCCGCTCGTTCGTCGCACGGTCCAGCTGCGCGAAGGCCGCCACAAACGACGGGGGCGGATTGCGACGCGTCGGGGCCAGCGGAAACCGACGCCTGATCAACTTGCCCTCCCACGCGAACCTGTATTTGGACCACCGACGGAGCGCGCGAAGTTCGCTAGCAAGGCCCAGGAGTCTCCTCCGTGCGCGGCCGAGGGCAGTCGCGGCCAAAGCTGCGACGCCATCAACCTCCGTAACGCTTGGGCGGGTACCGTCGAGGCGCTCGCCACTCGAGACATACACCTGTCGGAGGTACACGACGAGCTCCGCGTTCTCGTCCGCCGCTAGCTCCAGTTCATCCACCAGCCGAATCCGTAGATGGACGTCGTCCGTGGATTCGAGGACAGAGTCGACCATTTGTTGCAAGCTCGACGTACCCGCGCCGAGGAGCGGCATTCTCGCGAACGCATCGTCGATGCGCCGAGCAAGCTCATCGTTTGGAGATGGGGCGAGCTGCGGAGATCGCCAGACGCATCGATGCTGCGGCGAGAAGGCGCAGGAACCGGCACACGCGTCAGTCCGCCGACAACTGGGTACGCGAGGGCGGCGCCGTCCCCGCGCTGCTCATCGACCGTGTGAAACGGAACGACTCTTGGACGGATGGCGACATCGAGCGAGTGCTCGGGCTTGACCGCCGCGACGGCAAGAAGCTCATGAAGAGGTGCGGCTACCGCTGGAGCCGCACCCGGGAAAGCTACTGGGCTCCCATGGACGAGGATGCCGTCAACTAGTGCTCAGATCCGGCAGCCGCACAGTGAAGGCGGTGCGGCCCGGGTCGCTGGCGACGACGATCGAGCCTCGGTGCGCTGAGACGATCGCCTCGGCGATCGAGAGGCCGAGACCGGTGCTCCCGGCATCCCGGTTCCTGGACTGGTCGCCGCGCGCGAACCTCTCGAACAGTCGCTCCTTCAGTGCGGCATCGATGCCGGGCCCGTCGTCAGTCACCTCGAGGACCGCCTGCCCGCCCTCCACACGGAGCGAGGTGATGACACGCGTGCCGGGGGGCGTGTGCGTACGAGCGTTACGGAGCAGGTTCGCCACCACCTGGCGCAGCCGGTTGTCGTCGCCCTGCACCTCGATCGCATACTCCTCCCGGACGTCGAGCAGCCACGTGCGCGTCGGGTCGGCCGCGTGCGCGTCGCTGACGGCGTCGATCGCGAGCAGAGTCAGGTCCACCGGCTCGCGCCGCAACTGTTGACCGGCGTCGAGCCGTGCCAGCAGCAGGAGATCTTCGACCAGGTCTGCCATGCGCGTCGACTCCGACGCGATGCGGTCGAAGGCCCGCTGCTGGGTGGGCGTCATGGGGGCGTCCTCCCCGAGCGAGAGCTGCGCGTACCCGCGGATCGAGGCGAGCGGGGTCCGCAGTTCGTGGCTCGCGTCGGCGATGAAGCGGCGCAGCTGGTCTTCACTGTGCTGACGCGATCGGAGGGCGTCCTCGATGTGGGCGAGGAGGACGTTGAGCGAATGGCCCACCCGGCCGACCTCCGTCACGGGGTCGGTGTCGACGTCTGCGACCCGCTCGGGGATCTCGACCTCCCCGACCGCGAGCGGCCGGTCTGCGACCCGCTGCGCGACCCCGGCGACCCGATCGAGCGGGCGGAGGGTGCGGCGCACCCAGAAGGAGAGTCCGACCAGCACCAGCAGCAGAGCGACCCCGGCAACGCTGAGAAGGATGATGGACAGCGCCGACGTCGTCGCCTCGACCTCCTCGAGCGAGATGCCTGCGACGACGCGCACCCCGTCGCGTTCCTGCGCGGCCAGGCGAAAGGGGCCGAGCTCGTCGCCGAGATCGACGGTCGTGGGCGTGCGGTCGCCGAGCGAGGCATCGTCGATCGTCGCGAGCTGCGCCTCATCGAGCGAGCGCTCCTTCCCGTCGTCGCGCGTCCAGCTGGACTCAGCCACCGACCCGTCGGTCGCGTAGACGACCTGGAGTGTGCCGATGCGGGGCGCAGGCCCATCCCCCGATTCCCCGCCGGGCCCCGAGGGACCGCCCATCTGGCCCGGACCGACGCGGATGATCCCGAGGGTCTCGAGGACCTGCGCGTCGAGCCGGTCATAGACGAAGCTGCGGAGGGCGAGCGAGGTCGCGAAGCCAGTCACGAGCAGGGTCAGCGCGACGAGCGTCCCGGTGCCGACTACCAGCGTCCGGCGGAGCGTCCAGCGCCTCATTGCGGCGTCTTGATGGTGTACCCGACGCCCCGCACTGTGTGGATGAGCGGTTCGCCGAGCGTGTCGATCTTCTTGCGGAGGTACGAGATGTAGATCTCCACGACACTCGAGGTGCCGCCGAAGTCGTAACTCCACACCTGATCAAGGATCTGCGCCCGGCTCAGCACACGGCGCGGATTCTGCATGAGGTAGCGCAGCAGCTCGAACTCCTTCGCGGTGAGCTTGATCGGGCTTCCCCCGCGGGCGACTTCATACGTCTCCTCGTCAAGCGTCAGATCCCCGACCCGCAAAAGCGTGTCGGCGGCGGACGCGGCCGCGACGTGCCTGCGTGCCATGGAGTGCAGCCGCACGACGACCTCCTCCAGATTGAACGGCTTCGTCAGGTAGTCGTCGCCGCCCGCGCTGATCCCGGCGATACGGTCCTCGACCGCGTCCTTCGCGGTGAGGAACAGCACCGGGACGTCGTTTCCCGCACTGCGCACGCGGCGGAGCACCTCCATGCCGTCGATGCCCGGCATCATGATGTCGAGGACGAGGATGTCGGGGGCGAACTCGCGCACGAGGTTCAGCGCCTCCTGTCCGTTCGCCGCCGTGCGGGCCTCCCAGCCCTTGTTCTGAAGCGCCATCCGCAGCAGGTCGCTGAGGTTGACCTCATCGTCGACGACGAGCACGCGTATCGGCGACCCGTCGAGGCGGGACAAGGGCGAGCGGGGTTTCATGGTCATCAGCTTTCCTGGTTCAGGCGAGGAATGCGACCGTGCGGCGCCGGTCGGGGGTGGGTGCGCCGCACGGTCGCGGGGGTCACGGACGCTGGCCCGGGCCGCCGCCGGCACCCCCGCCCATGCCCCCGGCGAGGGCCTCGCCCGTGGTGACGGTCGTGGCCTCGCCGTCGACGACCACGGTGTATTCGTCGCCCGCGACCAGGCCCGCCGCCGAGAAGACAACGGTCTCGAAGTCCTTCACCGCGGTGTAGCTGGTGAGCACTTTGCCGTCTGCGTCGGTGATCTCGACGCTGTCACCCGCGGTGCCAGCAGCGGCTGCAGCGAGCCACGCCTGCGCGGAGCCGGCGTCGGGCGACTCGGCCATGCCCGCACTGCCGAAGGCGATGAGCGTGCCGCCGGTCACCTCGAACCCGCCGTTGCTGTCGAGCGCGCCGTTGCCCTGGCTCGTCGGGCCCCAGACGATGATCTCTCCGCCCGTGACGGTCACCGATCCGTTCGAGTCGATCCCGTCGCCGCCGGCGTCGACGGTCAGAGACCCGCCGGAGATGGCGATGGTCTCACCGGTGTCGGCCATGCCGCCGCCCATCCCTCCGCCGGGGCCCGTCGGCTGCTGACCGTTCGACTCCGTTCCCGACGCCGAGTCGGTGGTCGCCGCCTCGCCGGTGGAGTCGCCGCTGCCGTTCAGGCCGTCGTCGGATGCGGTGACGTCCACCGTGCCGCCTGCGATCGTGATGTCGGTCGCCTCGAGACCCTCGTACGATCGCGACACGGTGACCATGCCGGCGGTGATCTCGAGCGTCGCCTCGGCGTGGATGCCGTCGTCCCCGGCGGCCGCCGTGACGGTGCCGCCCCCGATTCCGATCGAGCCATCGGAGTGGATGGCGTCGTCTGCGGCGGTCACGTCGACGGTGCCGTCGTCGATCGCGATGACCACACCGGCGGTGATCCCCTTCGCCGACGTGTCCGCATCAGCGGCATCCCCCTCGGCGGACAGCGAGACGCTGCCCCCGGTGATGACCGCGTCGGTGGTCGCCGCGATCCCGTCGTCGCCGCTGGTCGCGGTAACCGAACCGCCCGAGATCCAGACGTAGCCACGCGTGGCGTCCCCGTCGTCGTCGCTCTTCAGGGCGTCTCCGCCCGCCGTGAGGTCGAGTGCGCCGCCCGAAACCACGAGTGCGTCCTTGCCCCGGAGCGCGTCGTCGACGGCGTCGATCGTGACATTCCCGCCCATGATGGCGAGATCGTCGGTGCTCGTGATGCCGTCGTTGCCGTTGCCGGTGACGGTCAGCGAGCCGGTGCCGGAGATGGTGAGGTCGGCGTCGGCGTAGATCGCGGCGTTCGCCTCGGCACTGTCGTCGTACGACGACGCGTCGGAAACGCTGTTGCTCGATCCGTCGGCGAGGGACAGCACGACGTCGTCGGCGGTCATGACGCTGATGCCAGGCCCGTCGCTATTGTCGATCGTCGCGCCGTCGAGGATCAGGACGACCTGCGCGTCGTCGGGGGCCGCGACCACGACCGACCCGTCGAGCTCACCGCTCAGCCGGTACACGCCCCCGGCGGTGATCGTGACCGTCGACCCATCCACCTCGACGCCGTCTGCGGCTGCCGTGGCGGTCGAGCCCTCCAGCGTGACCTCGACGGCGTCGGCATCCGACCAATCGTCGTCCTCGACCACGGTGGCGTCGTCGTTCGCGGCGAGCACGGCGGTGGCGGAAAGCTTGGTGTCGATCGCAGCGGATGCCGTCTGGCTCGTGGACGTGTCGTCGGCCGACTGGTCTTGTGCGGTGACGCCGGTCGCGGCGCAGCCGGCGAGCACGACGCCCGCGAGCGCCAGCGGCAGGATGGGAAGGATCAGGCGGCGGCGCATGGCAGCTCCTCTGTTCGGGGGTGGATGGTGGTGGGGCGTGCGTCGGCGAATGCGCCGCGCAGGAGTCGGTCCCAGCGGTTGCGCGGGAGGTCGGGGCGGAGGGCGGCGAGACCGGTCGCGTACTTGCTGACCGAGACGGGACGGTGCCCCGCGCGCCACAGCAGCCGGTCGACGTCCGAGGCCGTCGAGGGGGACTTGGTCTCGACGATGGCGAGGTCCGGCAGAGCGAACCCGCTTGCGCCGGGTCGGTCCCACCGGAGCTCGGTGTCGACGGTCGCTCGCGCCCCGGCATCCGGAGCGAGGAGCGTCGTACGGGAGTAGCGGGTGACCAGCGTCGACTGCAGGTCCTCGGCGCGGCGAGTATCGACGCCGATCGCGGCGAGTGCGGCAGCCACGTCTTCTCGGGCTTCGTCGGTGAGGACGGCTCGGAGCTCGAGGTCGTACTCAGAGCGCTCCTTGACGGTGGTTCCCCGGGCTCCGCGGGTCTTCATCTCCAGGAAGGCGGCGTCGGTGTCGAGGTAGGCCCGGGTGCGGAGCTTGAAGCGGCGCCGACGCGGCTGCGCCGCCATGCGGAAGCTCAGCAGGTCCGGGGTGTCGAAGTACACCGACTCGTAAGCGAACCGGCGCAGTCCGTCGATCTCGAGCACGCGCGTGCGCTCATCCATCGCCGCAAGGATCGTCTCGAGCTCGCGCCGCGGAACGACGTACTTGCGGTCGACCCTGGCAAGTAGCGCCGCCTCGGAGACCATCTCACCGAGGGTGACGGAACCGAACCGGTCGAGCGCGTCGCCGTGGACGATCACCGGAGCGCTCCAGCCGTGCGGCGCGCGCCCGCCGAGCGGGCCACGGCATCCGTCCGGAAGCGGACGTCCACGAGGGTGGTGTCGTTCACGAGGTCGAGCTCCTGAACCGTGAGGGAGGTCACCGTGCCGCCGAGACGCTCGCCGACCAGGACGCGCAGCTGGTCCTCGTCGGGTTCAGCGCGGTCGATGCGGATGATCTGATGCCGGCTGCGGGCGAGCAGCTTCGGGTGGTCCGCGATCCAGAGGACTGTGAGGAGCAGCGCGATGAGGGCGGCGACCGGTGCGATGTCCGTCGTCGGCAGGCCCGCCACGAGACCCATCGCCAGCGCCGCGAAGTAGTAGGCGACCTCGCGCTGCGAGATCTCGGACGAGCGCAGCCGGATGATCGACAGCACGCCGAAGAGTCCGAGCCCCAGTCCGAGGGCGACCTCGGCCGTGCCGAGCACGCTCGCGACGGCAAGCACGCCCACGTTGACGCCAAGGAACGCCACGACCAAGTCGCGACGGTGATGCCGGCGGTAATAGAGGGCGAAGCTCAGGACGGCAGCGCCAAGAAGGTCGATGGCGATCAAGAGGAGCGAGGGAATGGTCATGAGGTTCTCCGTAGCGTGTTTGTGACAGAGACCATTTGAGTTACGGCACCTTCACCGTTCCTAAGAGGCGGCTAGGCAGCAGATTTGACGTCGCGAAGCCGGCGAAACTGCACGCCGCATCTCGTCGGTGGGATACGAACCGCTTGCGAGTTGGGCACTCTATCCCAGCAGCGGCCAGCGCGACCCCACTAACTCCGAGACTCTGCCGTCATCAAGGATTCAGGCCCACCAGTGCGGCGAACCCATATCGTTTCGACCGCCGAGGATCGCAACGATTGTGTAGCAGAGTGGCAGCGCCACCAACGGCCGGATCGAGCGTGCTGGCCAAGAGCAAGCTCAGACCGGATGGCGACCGTCGTGGCGACGACCACCCCGCCAGGTGTCCGCAGTCGCTTTCGGGCCTGCGCATGTCGGACAACAACCCGCCGGCAAGTACTGCGCTCACCTCGGTCTTCCTCGCTGCCGCTTGATCGCCTTCTCGATCTTGCGGAGAACGGTCGCGAATCCCTGACAGCCGGATCATGCCGCACCGAAACCGTCTTTCGCGGTGTGACCCCTCTGGTCGGCATCGACCTGATCGTGACAGCGGTTCTGTTCCTCGTGCCCCCGATCTCGCTCTATCTCCCCAGCCTCGTGCAGGCGACAGTGAGAGGCTGAATCTCGCGAAAGACGCCGCGGCCGCTTCATGCGATCATGCTGGGATGGCTTACCAGGTCCGACCCGCCGTGCCCGCTGATGCCGAACGTATCGCCAAGTTGCACGTCTCGACGTGGCAGGAGACATACGCGCACCTCCTGCCGGCGGGCTTTTTCAACGAGGAGCACTCGAGTGCGCGCCGCCGCATGTGGGATCACATCTTGGGCAACGGGCGCGAGGAATGGTCTGTGTACGTCGCCTCCGAAGCACATGACCTCATCGGGTTCGCGATGTCGGGACCAAGCATCGGCGACAAGGGCGAGCAGCTCCCTCGAGAGCGTCAACTCTTCAGCCTCTACGTGGCGAAAGCCGTCCACGGAACCGGTGTGGGGCAAGCCCTGCTCGACCATGTTCTGGGCGACTCCCCTGCGATGCTCTGGGTCGCCGCCCAGAATCCTCGCGCGATCGCGTTCTACCGCCGGAACGGCTTCGAGTTCGACGGAGTCGAGAAGGTCGATCCCGTCGCCCCGCTCATCACCGACGCACGAATGCTGCGATAGCGCCGTCTCCCACCGCGGGGTTGTGGAGCGATCAGCGCTTGCCGACGATCTGACGCGCGACGAGGTCGCGCATGATCTCGTTCGTGCCGCCGTAGATGCGGTGCACGCGGGCGTCGAGGAAGGCGCGCGCGATGGGGTATTCGGTGATGTACCCGTAGCCGCCGTGCAGCTGGACGCCGATGTCGAGCAGCTCCCACTCGCGGTCAGTGGTCCAGAACTTCACCTTGGCCGCCTCTTCGGGCGTGAGCTTCGCGTCCTTGTAGAGCATCATGGCGCGGTCGATGTAGGCCCACATGACGTCGACGGTGGTGGCCATGTCGGCGAGCTTGAAGCGCGTGTTCTGGAACTCTGCGATCGCCTGCCCGAACGCTTCGCGGCTGAGCACGTAGTCGCGGGTCCAGTTGAAGGCCGCCTCGCCGGCGGCCGCGGCGGCGACGCCGATCGAGAGGCGCTCCAGCGGGAGGTTCATCATGAGCTGGATGAAGCCCTGGCCCTCACGGCCGCCGATGAGGTTCTCCTCGGGCACGAACACGTCGGTGAACGACAGCTCGGCGGTGTCCCAGCCGTGGAAGCCCATCTTCTCGAGCTTCTTGCCGTGGTCGAAGCCCTCCATGCCGTTCTCGAGGATGAGGAGCGAGAACGCATCGGGGCGGTTGCCCTCGCCGGTCTTCACGAACGTGACGACCATGTCAGCGGTCTTGCCCGACGAGATGAAGGTCTTGGCGCCGTTGACGATGTAGCCCCCGTCGACCTTCTTGGCGGTCGTCTTGATGCCGCGCAGGTCGGAGCCGGCGCCGGGCTCGGTCATCGCCAGGGCGCCGAGGATCTCGCCGGTCGCCATGCCGGGGAGCCACTTCTCCTTCTGCGCCTGCGTGCCCATGTGCGCGATGTAGGGGACGGCGAGGTCGTCCTGGATGCCGAAGGCGCCGGCGAGCGAGCCGAGACCAGCGCCGATGACCTCTTCCAGGACGATGGCGCGGAAGCGGTAGTCCTGCAGCATCCCTGCGCCGCCGAACTCCTCGGGCACCGACAGGCCGATGATGCCGGCCTCGCCGGCGGCGAGCATGGTGGCGCGGTCGATCTCGCCGTCCGCGTCCCACTGCTTGCGCTTCTCGTCGGGCGCGTAGCGCTTGATGAACTCCTTGACGACCTCGCGGAACGCCTCGTGGTCTTCGTCGTAGATGTCGCGCTCCATTGCGAGCCGACCCCTTTCGCCTGTGGCTGATGGTTCACGGCGGCCGCGTCAGACAGCGGCGTCGCCTGCCGCCACTCTACGACGACATTCGGTTTCAGTCCACGCGGAACTCAGTATCGCGCCGTTGCGGCGGATCACTGCTCGCCCGCGAGGGCCAGCACGCGCTCTGCGGCCCGCACCATCGCGATGTCGAGGAACGTGCCGTCGTCCAGCACGAGGGCCCCCGACCCCGCCTCGGATGCCGTGCGCACCCTTTCCACGATCGTCTTGGCGCGCTCGACCTCGGCGGCGTCCGGTGTGAACGCACGGCGGATGACTTCGACCTGTCGAGGGTGGATCGCGGTGCGGCCGCCGTAGCCGAGCGCGCGCCC
>CALANM010000163.1 GCA_937926065.1 uncultured Microbacterium sp. | reverse complement strand
GGAGGGCAAGACGATGGGCCACGCCGGCGCGATCGTCTCCGGCTCGGCGGGCACCGCTCAGGCCAAGAAGGAGGCCCTCGAGGCCGCTGGCGTCAAGGTCGGCAAGACGCCGTCCGAGACCGCCGCTCTGATGCGCGAGATCATCGAGTCGCTCTGACGCGCTGACACCTGACAAGGGCCGGATGCCATGGCATCCGGCCCTTCGTCGTCTCGGTCGTCAGTCTCCGCTGCCGCTCATGATCGCGCGCAGGCGCTCGATCGGGAGCTTGGGCGTGCGATCGGGGTGGAGGAGGCCGTTCGTCTCCTGCAGGGTGTCGGTGAGCTGGGTATAGCAGAAGCCGGCGAGGGCCTCGCTGGCGTGGACGGCCTTCATGAGCCCGTCGAGGCGTGCGTCGAAGTCGGCGGCCGACGTCGCGGTGGAGTAGCCCCAGGCGCCCTCGGCGCTGCTGTCGTAGGAGATGCCGCCGAACTCCGTGAGCATGACGGGCGCGTCCGCCACGTCTCCGTCGAGGATGAGCACGCGCCCGGCCGGGCCGACGCCGTCGATCAGGCGGTCGATGGCGTCTCGGGAGCGGTAGCGGGCGGCCATGCGCTCAGGGTCTGCGTCATAGTCGTGGATGGCGACGATGTCGGTGTCGACCTGCTCCCATCCGTCGTTCGACACGACGGGGCGCGTGGGGTCGAGGGCCTTCGTGAGCGACACGAGGGCGCGCGCGAACTCGTGCATGCGGCGGTCGGTCGCGATGTGCTGCACGCCCCAGCTCTCGTTGAGCGGCACCCACGTGACGATCGAAGGGTGGGCGCGGTCGCGGCGAACGATCTCGAGCCATTCGCGCACCGTGCGCTCGACCGTCGTGGGGGAGAACGTGAAGCTCGCGGGCGCCTCGCCCCACACGAGCAGACCGAGCCGGTCAGCCCAGTACAGGAAGCGCGGGTCTTCGAACTTCTGGTGCACGCGCGTCGCGTTGAACCCGAGGTCCTTGATCAGCTGCACCTCGTCGCGCAACGCCGACGGCGACGGCGCGGCCAGGTGCGACTCGGGCCAGTACCCCTGGTTGAGCACCGAGCGCACGTAGTACGGACGGTCGTTGAGGAAGAAGCGCCGTCGGGCGACGTGGGCGGTGCGGATGCCGAGGTACGAGTGCACGGTGTCATCGCCGGCCGTCACGACGGCGTCGACGAGCCGCGGGTGCTCCGGCGACCACAGGAGGTCCTCGTAGGCCTGGCCGTTGAGCAGCTCCGCGACCGGCACGACGATGGTCGCCTCGTCGTCGCCGACCAGGGCGTCGGCGCTGCCGAGCAGGCGGCCGTCGTAGGAGAGGTCGATGCGCACGCGCACGGGCGTCTCGGGAACGCGCGACAGCTCCAGGTCGCCGGTGACGGTGCCGCGGCGCGGGTCGGTCGTCCAGTGCACGGCGGTCACGGCGAGCGACGGCGTGGCCTCGAGCCACACCGGCTGCCAGATGCCGCTCGTGCGGTGGTACCAGATGACGTGCGGGTGCTCGAGCCAGTCCTGCTTGCCGCGCGGCTGCCCGATGTCATGGGGGTCGTCTTCGACGCGCACGACGACGGTGTGCTCGGCTTCTCCCGAGAGGGCGTCGGTGATGTCGAAGGAGAAGGGGGTGTGACCGCCTTCGTGGGTGCCGACCTGCTGCCCGTCGACCCACACGCGGCAGCGGTAGTCGACGGCGCCGAAGTGCAGGTGGAGGCGAGACGAGCCGGTGCCGTCGGAGGCGCCCGCCGCTGCGAGGTCGTCGGCTCCGAAGGTGCGGGAGTACCAGCTCACGCGGTGGTGCGCCGTGTCGCCGATGCCGGAGGCGGGCGATTCGGGCGGGAACGGCACGACGATGTCGTGAGCGAACGCGCCGTGCGCCTGCCAGCCGGCGGCCAGGCCCTCGTCGGCGTCGTCGAAAGTGAACCGCCAGGTGCCCGAGAGATCATGCCACTGCGGGCGTCGGAGCTGCGGACGCGGGTGAAGGCCGTCGTGCATGTCGGGGCGGTCGTCGTCGATCATGACGACAAGCATGCCTCACGTGTGCAGCGCTGTAAAGCCGCCGGGCGGAGCCGCGATCGCATGGGGGCACTGCGTTGCGCCGCTGTAGAACGGCGTTCGCAGGCGGTCGCTGTGCGCGGCGGCGCGGCTCAGGCCGAGGGTGCGCTCTCGCGGACGACGATGCGGTACGGCGCCAGCTCGTGCCTCCCGACGCCCGAGTAGCCGTTGATCCGCTCGTCGAGCAGGGCGAGAGCGCGCTCGACGATCGCGTCGATGTCGGGGCTGACGGTCGTCAGGCTCGGGAAGGTCACGGCGCTCAGCCGGGTGTCGTCCCAGCCTGTGACGGCGACGTCGTCAGGAACGCGGATGCCGCGCTCCTGCAGGGCGCGAAGCGTTCCGATCGCGGCGAGGTCGTCGCGGCACACGAGAGCGTCGACGTTCAGTCCTGCGTCGAGCGCGCGGCGAACGGCCTGGGCGGCATCCGACGCGGCGATGGCCTCCGAGGCGACGAGCAGCGCGGGGTCGGCGGTGAGTCCGGCGCCCATCAGCGCGTCCTGATAGCCGAGGATGCGCTGCCGCGACGTCTCGCTGAGAGCGGCAGCCTCGTGCCCGACGAACCCGATGCGCCGACGCCCGCTGTCGATGAGGTGCTGCGTGATCTCGCGCGCCGCGGCGACGTTGTCGATCATGACGCGGTCGATCGTCAGCGGGGCAGGAGTCTCGCCGAGCAGCACGATGGGGATGTCTGAGCGGTGGCGGGCGATCTCTGACGACGGCATCGCGGAGGGCTGGAAGATCATGCCGTCGACCAGCCCCGCCTCGGAGCTGGTCATGACGGCACGCTCGCCCTCAAGGGTCGCGTCGGTCTCCTCGACCAGCACGCGGTAGTCGTGGTGGGCCGCGGCGCGGTAGGCGGCGCGGGAGATCTCGGCGAAGTAGGGGATCGTGACGTCGGCGAAGGCGAGGGCGACCAGGCCGGTGCGGCCGGTCGCCAGGCGGCGCGCGACGACGTTCGGCCGATAGCCCAGCTCGTCGATCGCCTTCTGCACCCGCTCGCGCATCTGCGGCGACACATGCGGGTAGTCGCGCACGACGTTCGACACGGTCTTCATCGACACGCCGGCGCGCTCGGCGACGTCCTGCAGTCGCGGTCCACGCATCGGGGGTCCCTTCGGGCGGGTTGCGCAAATCAGAATACAGCGCCGTTCTCGCGTGCGCGCCGCGGCCGTCGCCGCCCCGTCGCTACAGCGATCGACCGCGAGATCGAGGCTATTGACTTCCATTTTCCAGCGCTGTACATTCGACCGCACGTGATCCACAGCACCCATGCCGCGTGGCTGCGGTCGCACGCAGCGACCGCGCAAGGGCCTCGACGGAGCCTTGACGAAGCGTGAGCCTCGACGCAGGACTGGGACCAACTCAAAGGAGAGCACTCACATGAAGAAGGCAATCGCGCGCGGGCTGGCTGCCGGCCTGGCCGCATCGGTCGCCCTCGCGTTCGCCGGCTGCGCCGGATCGAGCTCGGACGGGCCGGCGGTGTCGGGCGACGGATATGACGGACCCAAGGTGGAGATCACCTTCTGGCACGGCTGGACCGGCGGTGCGGCGCCCGTCATCGTCCCGAAGCTCATCGACCAGTTCAACGCCGAGCACGACAACATCGTCGTCAAGAACGTCCCGCAGGAATGGGCCGACATCGGCGCCAAGATGCCGCTGGCGATCAAGGCAGGCAAGGGCCCCGACGTCGCCGTGCTCCACGGTGACGACCTCGCGACCTACGCGGCGCAGAAGCTCCTGCTCCCCGCCGACGACATCGTCGAGAACCTCGGCTACGACGCCGACGCGTTCCCTCCGGGCGTGTACGACAAGGGCAACTTCCGCGACGCGCAGTACGCCGTGCCGTGGAGCGTCACGCCGCTGGGGCTCTTCGTGAACAAGGAGGTGCTGGCCAAGGCCGACATCACCGACATCCCCACCGACAAGGACGGCTACCTGGAGGCGCTCGACGCCCTCAAGGACGCCGGCGTCAAGGGCGAGTGGGTCGACGGCTACGTCTTCACCGGCACGTTCGAGTTCCAGAGCCTGCTGTGGCAGTTCGGCGGCGAGCTCTACAACGAGGACGTCTCCGAGGCGACGTTCAACTCCGAGGCGGGCGTGCAGGCGCTCACCTGGATGACCGACCTCGTCAAGAACGGGTACAGCCCGGCGAACGTCGCGCAGGACGGCAACATCAAGGCCCTCCTGGCAGGCGACACCGCCTTCAACTGGAACGGCGTCTGGCAGACCACCAACTCGGCGTTCGGCGACCTCGAGTGGGAGGCCGCACCCGTGCCGCAGATCGGCACCGAGAAGGCCGTGTGGTCGAGCTCAACCCACTGGGTGTTCCCCGCGAACAAGGGCCAGGACGAGAACAAGACCGCCGCAGCCGCGACGTTCGTCAAGTGGATGAACGACAACTCGCTCGGCTGGGCCGAGACCGGTGAGCTTCCCGCCGCCAACTCGGTGCGCGAAGACCCGGAGCTCCTCGAGTCCTACCCCAGCCTGGAGCCGTTCATGAACGAGCTCGAGTACGCGCACTACGAGACGGTGTCGCCCGGCATCAATGAGGCCAACGCCCTCATCACGACCGCCATCAACGAAGCGCTCACCGGCAAGAAGACGCCGCAGCAGGCCCTCGACGACGCGAAGGCGAAGGCCGACGCGATCATCGAGCAGAACAAGGCCAAGTATGGCGATTGACCTCGCACAGAAGGCGGCCGTCCCGGCCGAGCGCCCCCGTGGCGCCCG
>CALANM010000162.1 GCA_937926065.1 uncultured Microbacterium sp. | reverse complement strand
CGCCCGGCCGGTCGGGCAGCGTGCCGAGCCGGCGCGGCACGCCGTCGGCGTACCCGAGCGGCACGAGCGCAAGCGTCGTCTCGGCGGCGGTGCGGTGACGGTAGCCGTACGAGACGCCCTGGCCGGCGGGCACACGACGAACGGCGGCGACGGCGGCGCGCACGGTCATGGCGGGACGCAGGCCCAGGTCGGCGGACGTGCGGTCGGCGAAGGGCGACAGCCCGTACATCGAGATGCCCAGTCGCACGCAGCCGAGCCTCGCCTCGCGAAGAGCGATGGCGGCATGCGACGCCGCGATATGGCGAAGTCGCGGCGCGAGGCCCGCAGCGGATGCCGCGGCGAGCGCCTCCTCGAACCGGGCGAGCGCGGCACGGTCGTCGGCCTCGCTCGTGTTGGACAGGTGACTGAAGACACCGACGACGTCCACGCGGCCGAGGCGCTCGAGCCGCGCGGCCTCCGCGAACACGACGCGCTGGTCGGCCGGAGCGATGCCGTTGCGACCGAGGCCGGTCTCGACCTTCAGGTGAATGGCCGTCGGGCGATCGGCCGTCGACGCCGCCGCGGCCGCCATGAGCTGATCGAAAGACGAGATGCCGAGCTCGATCCCCTGCGCGGCGGGCTCGGTGAAGTCGGCTCCGGGAGCGTGCAGCCACGCGACGATCGGCGCGGTGATCCCCGCGCGACGGAGCTCCAGGGCCTCCGTCACGTCGGCCACGCCGAGCCGTGACGCGCCGCCGACGAGCGCCGCCTGCGCCGATCGGACGGCGCCATGACCGTACGCGTCGGCCTTGACGACCGCGATGACCTCCGACTCCGTGAGCCGCCGCAGGTGGCGGACGTTCGCGGCGATCGCGTCGAGATCGATGACCGCCTCGCGCATGATGCCCGTCGGCATCCGGCGCGTGGGCCCCGTCGGGAGGTCCTGAACAGGGATGGCCTGCGTCGCGACCTCCTCCGGCGAAGCTCCCTGAATCGGGACGCCGGGGGTCGGGATGCCAGGGGTCGAACTGGTGTCGGGGGTCGAACTGCTGTCGGGGGTCATCGCTCCTCCTCTCGCGGACGTGCCTCCGCGATGACGTACGCGACGGCGATGCCCGCGTCGTGGGTGAGGGACAGGTGCAGCGCATCGATGCCGCGACCGGCGACCGTCTCAGCGGTCGTCCCGCTCAGCGAGAAGACGGGGCGACCCGACGACTCCGAGGCGATCTCGATGTCGGTCCAGTGGACGCCGTCCGACCCGCCCAGCGCCTTGATGAGCGCCTCTTTGGCGGCGTAGCGCGCGGCGAGCGAATGCGGCCGAAGCTCGCGCTCCGCCGCCGAGAACAGACGCTCGATCAGCCGGGGCGTGCGCTGCAGAGACCGTTCGAACCGGGGGATGTCGACCAGGTCGACGCCGATTCCGACGATCATCCCGCCAGCCTACTCGCCTCGCCGTGTCACTCGACGGTGACCGACTTGGCGAGATTGCGGGGCTGATCGACGTCGAGACCCTTCGCCGTCGCCAGCCCCATCGCGAAGAGGTGCAGCGGCACGACCGCCAGCAGCGGCTCGAACAGCGCGCCCGCCAGCGGAATGCGCAGCACCTCGTCGGCGAACGGGAGCACCGCGGCATCGCCCTCTTCGGCCACCGCGATGACACGCGCCCCACGCGCGCGGATCTCCTGGATGTTCGAGACGACCTTCTTGTGCAGCTCGGCCGACGCGCGCGGCGACGGGACGATCACGAACACCGGCTGCCCCGGCTCGATGAGCGCGATCGGACCGTGCTTGAGCTCGCCGGCAGCGAAGCCCTCAGCGTGGATGTACGAGATCTCCTTGAGCTTGAGCGCGCCCTCGAGCGCGATGGGGTACCCCACGTGGCGGCCGAGGAACAGCACCGACTGGGTGTCGGCCATCCAGTGCGAGAACTGGCCGATGTGGGACTGCTCCTTCTCGAGCACCCACGCGATCTTGCCCGGCACCGCCTCGAGCTCGCGCACATTGCGCGCCGCCTCGTCGGCCGACAGCGACCCGCGCACGCGGCCGATGTGCAGGCCCAGCAGGTACAGCGCGGCGATCTGCGCGACGAAGGCCTTGGTGGATGCCACGGCCACCTCGGGCCCGGCGTGCGTGTAGACGATGGCATCCGACTCGCGCGGAATCGTCGCGCCCTGCGTGTTGCAGATGGAGAGGGTCCTGGCCCCCTGCTCGCGCGCGAACTTGACGGCCATGAGCGTGTCCATCGTCTCGCCCGACTGCGAGATGGAGACCACGAGCGTGCTGGCGCCGATGACGGGATCGCGGTAGCGGAACTCGTGGGCGAGCTCGACGTCGACCGGCAGGCGCGTCCACTGCTCGAGGGCGTACTTGCCGACCATGCCGGCATACGCGGCCGTGCCGCACGCGATCACGATGACGCGCGAGATGCCGGTGAACAGATCGTCGAGACCCTCGAGCTCGGGGATGACGACCTGACCGTCGCGGACGCGTCCGCGCACGGTGTTGGCGACCGCCTCGGGCTCCTCGGAGACCTCCTTGGCCATGAACGACGACCAGCCGCCCTTCTCTGCGGCCGACGCGTCCCACACGACCTCGAACGGCTCGACCTCGACGGGCTGCCCCGTGAAGTCGGTGACGGTGACGCCGCCGGGCGTGATCGCGACGATCTGGTCCTGCCCGATCGCGAGCGCACGACGGGTGTGCTCGACGAAGGCCGCGACGTCGGAGCCGAGGAAGTTCTCGCCGTCGCCCAGGCCGATCACCAGCGGCGAGTTGCGGCGAGCGCCGACGACCAGACCGGGCTCGTCGCGGTGCATCGCCAGGAGCGTGAAGGCGCCGTCCAGGCGGGAGACGACGGTGCGGAAGGCCTCTTCGAGGCTCCCGGTGGCGCGGTACTCGCGACCGAGGAGCACGGCGGCCACCTCGGTGTCGGTCTCGCTGCGGAAGGTGCAGCCCTCGGCCACCAGCTCGGCCTTGAGCTCGGCGAAGTTCTCGATGATGCCGTTGTGGATGACGGCGAGCCTGTCGTCGTCGGCCAGGTGGGGATGCGCGTTGACATCATTGGGGGCGCCGTGCGTGGCCCAGCGGGTGTGGCCGATGCCGGTCGTGCCGTCGGCCATCGGGTGGGCGTTCAGATCGTCGCGCAGGACCTGCAGCTTGCCCGCGCGCTTGCGCAGGCCGAGACCGCCGTCAGCATCGATGACCGCGATGCCGGCCGAGTCGTAGCCGCGGTACTCGAGGCGCGCCAGCCCCGACAGAAGGATGTCCTGGCTCGGCCGCGGGCCGACGTAACCGACGATTCCACACATGCCTTCGATCGTACGGGGCGCGGGCCTGCGAAGACGCCGTGGCGGCCCCCGGGCGCGTCAGAGCTTGCGCAGCTGCACCGACTCGACCGTGTGGTCGGCCGCCTTGTTGAGCACGAGCTTGGCGCGGTGGCGCGTGGGCTCCACGTTCTCTCGGAGGTTGGGGAGGTTGATGTCGCGCCAGAATCCGAGCGCCTGCGAGACCGCCTCCTCGTCGGAGATGTTGGCGAACACCTTGAAGAACGAGTTCGGGTTGGAGAACGCGCTCTGACGCAGCGCCAGGAACCGGTTCACGAACCACGACTCGATGTGCTCCACGTCGGCGTCGACGTAGATCGAGAAGTCGAACAGGTCGCTGACGGCGACGTCGTGCGGGGCGGGCGGCGGGGCGAGGACGTTGAGCCCCTCGACGATCACGACGTCCGGCCGGCGCACCGTCACATACGCGTCGGGGATGATGTCGTATCGCATGTGCGAGTAGAACGGAGCCCGCACCTCGGGAGCCCCCGACTTCACCTCGGTGAGGAAGTCGACCATGGCCCGCCGGTCGTATGACTCCGGGAAGCCCTTGCGGTCCATGAGGCCCCGGCGCTCCAGCTCGGCATTCGGGTAGAGGAAGCCGTCGGTCGTGACGAGCTCGACCCGCGGCGTTCCGGGCCAGCGGCTCATGAGCTCGCGCAGCAGGCGCGCGATCGTCGACTTGCCGACCGCGACCGAGCCGGCCACGGCCACGACGAACGGCGTCGTCGAATCGGGCTCCCCCAGGAACTCCGCCGTCTCAGCGCCCAGGCGTTTCGTGTTCTCGGCATACGTGCTCAGCAGCCGGCTGAGCGGCAGATACACCTCGCGGACCTCGGCCATGTCGAGGCGGTCGCCGATGCCGCGCAGCTGCACGATCTCGGTCTCGGTGAGCGGATTGGCCAGGCCCGGCGCGAGACGAGCCCAGTCTGCGCGCCCGATCACGCGATACAGCGACGAACCCGTCGCGGTGTCTTCGTTGGCCATCGGGCCCACTCTAGCGGCGCTCGGGCGGGCTACGCTGTCACCGTGCGTCTGGGAGTCCTCGACATCGGGTCGAACACCGTCCATCTGCTCGTCGCCGATGTCCGCCCGGGGGGAAGGCCGCTTGCCGCGACCAGCGACCGCACCGTGCTGCGCCTCATGCGGTATCTCGAGCCCGACGGGTCGATCAGCGAGGCCGGCGTGCAGGCGCTCGTGGACGCCGTGTGCCATGCGCGCGACGTCGCGCGCTCTGAGAACGTGCGCGAGCTGCTCGCCACGGCGACCAGCGCCGTGCGCGAGGCGACCAACGGCGACGAGGTCATCGCCCGCATCGAAGAGGCCCTCGGCCAGGAGCTGCAGGTGCTCGGCGGAGAGTCGGAGGCGCGCTTCACCTTCCTCGCCGTGCGCCGCTGGTTCGGCTGGTCGGCCGGTCAGATCATGCTCTTCGACATCGGCGGCGGGTCGCTCGAGCTCGCGGCCGGCGGCGATGAGCTCCCCGACGTCGCGGCATCCGTGCCCCTGGGGGCCGGACGGATGACGATCGAGTTCCTGCCTGACGATCCGCCCGGAGCGGATGCCGTCGAGGTGCTGCGCGACCACGCCCGTGAGACCCTCGCGCCGGTGACGGAGCTGATGCGGTCGCAGCCGACGCCGAACCACGTGGTCGGCTCGTCGAAGGCGATCCGCTCGCTCGCCAAGCTCGCCGGATACCCCGTTCCGGGGTGGACCGGAGCGGAGCGGCTGCGGCTGCCGCGCGGCGCTCTCGGATCGTGGATCCCGCGGCTCGCGCGCATCCCGGCATCCGCTCGCCAGGAGCTGCCCGGGATCACCGCCGACCGCACGTTCCAGATCGTCGCGGGCGCCGTCGTGCTGCACACCGCGATGACGGAGTTCGACATCGACGAGCTCGAGGTCTCCCCGTGGGCGCTGCGCGAGGGCGTGCTGCTGCGGTACATCGAATCGCTGTCCTGGAGCGAGCCCGACGACTGACGGTCGCCTCAGACCTGCTGGACCCCGGATGCCGGAGGGCTCCACCGCCGGGACGGCGCATCGCCCGCGAGCGCTCCCTCGCTGAGGGGCACGAGCACGCGCAGCACGACCTCGTCGCCGACCTGCAGCAGCTGCGCCCGCCCGCCGAGCGAGGCGAGACCGAGGCCCGTGGCGCCGCGCCCGAGGGAGCCGGCCGACGCGATCTCGACCGTCAGCGACGAGCCGTCGTCGGCCGTCGTGATCGTGACCCTCGCCTCACGGGCCGACGAATGCTTGACCGCGTTGATGAGTCCCTCGCCGACCGCCGCGACGACGGATGCCGACACGTCGGCCGACTGAAGCGCGATCGCCGCAGGGGCGTCGATCTCGGCACGCACGTCGAGCACCCCCGCCCATGTCGCGAGCAGACCGTCGAGATCGCGCGACTCGTGGAGGTAGGGCGAGCTCCCCGCCAGGATGGCGCCGAACGCGTCGTCGGTCTCCGCACGGAAACGCTCGATCTCGGCCGGCGACGGCTCGTTCTCGTCGACGCGTGCGGCGAAGATGACACAGCGACTCTGAACGCGGTCGTGGAGCAGATCGACGGCGCGCCACAGCGGCTCGCGGGCACGCGCGATGCGCGCGGTGGCCAGCGACGACGTGGAGGTCAGCAGGCTCGTGAGGGCGTCGCCGTCGGCGCGAGAGCGCCGGAGGGCATCCATCCCGAAGGCGATCACGACCGCGAGGGCCGGGATCACCAGCAGCGGCACAGCGAGCACCGGGCCGTCGCCGGCACGGGCCATCATGCCTGCCGCCGTCATGATGAGTCCCACGATGGTCCACGTCGCGACGATCACGGCGCCTTGCGCGGCGGCGGACCGCCCGCGCGAGAGCGCGCGGATGACGGCATCCGCGATCAGGCCCAGCACGAGCAGCAGCGCGAGGGCGGCAGCGAGCAGGAGTCGCCCTCCCGCGACGTACGTATACGGAATGCTCGCGACGAAGTAGAGCGCGACCACCAGGAGCGCCGGCGGCGGGCTCAGACGCGCCAGCCATGGCTCGGGCGGGGTCGACGGCGACGCCTGCACGGCGTAGCCCGTCCGGTAGTCGAGGGCGACGCCGAGCCGTTCGTCGAGTCGATGGCTGGTCTCGCGCACCTCCTCCGCGAAGCGGCGCACTGCGTCGAAGTCGATCTGCCCGCCCAGCAGCGCCTCGCGGCGCCCGCGCAGCCCGTCGATCGCTTCGTCGAGCAGCTGAGTGTTCTCGTGGCTGTAGCGGCTGATGCGGTGGCGCAGGTCGTCGAAGACCGCGAGCGCCGACGACAGGCGTGCGGCGGAGCGGCGCGCCTGGCCGTACCACTGCGTCGCCGCCGCGACGAGCGGGAGAAGCGTGAACCACGTGAGGGTGTTCGTGGCGACGCGCTGAATCCACGTGCCGGTCACCTCATGGCCGAAGACCGAGTTCGCGATCACGTCGTTGAGGAAGGGACGTGCGAACGACGCGGCCAGCAGCGCGACGATCACGAGGACGCCGCGCACGACCCGGCTGCGGATGCGCCGCTCGGCGAAGGCGACAGGAGACAGGGCGACCACGAGCAGCACCCACGCGAGGAACGACGCGGCCATCGCGCCGAGGTGCGCCTCGAGCCCCTTGAGCTCGGCGACCGGGCTCAGCACGACGATCGAGACGATCCCGAAGGCCAGTACGGTCCAACGGGAGAAGAACCGACCGCTCGACAGCGCCTGCCACCAGTAGAAGACGACAGAGCCCAGGCGAACGGGCGATGCGGACACATGCATCGGCATCGCCTCCGCCTCCGTCTTCGGTCGGGTCATCGCGGACGTTCCCCACGACGTCCTTCGCCCATGCTATTGGGCCGCGGCGACTCGAGACGTCAGGCTCGGACGACGGCCGCGAGACGGTCGGCGATGCGCCGGGCCGTCTCCTCCTCGGCCGCCTCGACCATGACCCGCACCATCAGCTCGGTTCCCGACGGGCGCAGCAGCACGCGCCCCTTGTCACCGAGCTCGGCCTCTGCCTCCGCGACGGCGGCGGCGACATCGGGATCGGTCGCGCGCGAGCGCTCGACACCGCGGACGTTGACGAGCACCTGCGGGAACACCGTCATGATCGAGGCGAGCTCGGCGAGCGACTTGCGCTGGCGGGCCATCTCGGCACACAGGTGAAGCCCCGTGAGCAGGCCGTCGCCCGTCGTCGCGAACGCGCTCATGATGACGTGCCCCGACTGCTCGCCGCCGAGCGAGAAGCGACCCTCGTTCATGCGCTCGAGGACGTAGCGGTCGCCGACCGCCGTCGTCTCGACACGGATGCCGTGGGCCGCCATCGCGCGGTGGAGGCCCAGATTGCTCATGACCGTCGCGACCAGCGTGTCGTCGTGCAGCTGGCCACGGTCGCGCATCGCGACGGCGAGGATCGCGAGGATGTGGTCGCCGTCGATGACGCGACCGTCGGCGTCGACCGCGAGGCAGCGATCGGCGTCGCCGTCGTGGGCGACGTCGACGTCGGCGCCCACGCGCACGACCTCCGCGGCCAGTCGCTCCATGTGCGTCGAGCCGTAGCCGTCGTTGATGTTGAGGCCGTCGGGGTCGTTGCCGATGACCGTCACCTTCGCGCCGGCGTTGCGGAACGTCTCGGGAGAGACCCCGGATGCCGCGCCGTGCGCACAGTCGAGCACGACGTGGAGGCCCGTCAGGCGGTGCGGCAGGGATGCCAGCAGATGCAGGACGTAGCGGTCCTCGGCATCCGAGAAGCGCGTCACGCGTCCGACCTCGCCGCCGGTCGGACGCAGCTTCTCACCGGTCATCGCCTCTTCGATGCGACGCTCGACCGCATCCGGGAGCTTGACTCCGCCGCGAGCGAAGATCTTGATGCCGTTGTCGTGGGCGGGGTTGTGCGAAGCAGAGATCATCACGCCGAAGTCGGCGTCGATGTCGTTGATGAGGAATGCCGCGGCGGGAGTGGGCAGCACCCCCGCGTCGAGCACGTCGACGCCCGAAGACGCCAGGCCCGCCTCGACGGCAGCGCTCAGAAACTGCCCCGAGATCCGCGGGTCGCGCGCGACCACGGCGGTCAGTCGCTTGCCTGCCGCTTTGCGAGCCTCCGCAATACGCCCCTGGCCCAGGACGACGGCAGTCGCCTGGGCCAGGGTGAGCGCGAGGTCGGCGGTGAGGGGGCCGTTGGCCAGCCCCCGAACACCGTCCGTACCGAACAGCGCCACGGAGATTTAGCGCTTCGAGTACTGCGGGGCCTTGCGGGCCTTCTTGAGACCGGCCTTCTTGCGCTCCTTGACGCGAGCGTCACGGGAGAGGAAGCCGGCCTTCTTCAGCGTCGGGCGGTTGTTCTCAGCGTCGATCTCGTTGAGCGCACGAGCGATGCCGAGACGCAGCGCACCGGCCTGGCCCGAGGGGCCGCCGCCGGAGATGCGGGCGATCACGTCGTAGGCGCCGGCGAGGTCGAGCACCGTGAACGGGTCATTGATGAGCTGCTGGTGCAGCTTGTTCGGGAAGTAGTCCTCGAGCGTGCGGCCGTTGACCGTGATGGTGCCGGAGCCGGGCACGAGACGCACGCGGGCGATGGCCTGCTTGCGGCGGCCGACGGCTGCGCCGGGCACCGACAGGACGGGGCGCGGAGCGGCGGCCGTCTCGGCGGCCGGGGTCTCGGTGGTGTAGTTCTCGGGAGTCTCTTCGAGGGAGTCAGCGATCTTCGCCATGGGATGTCCTCAGTCTGTTTCGGCGGCGCTTACTGGGCGACCTGGTCGAAGGTGTACGGGGTGGGCTGCTGGGCCGCGTGCGGGTGCTCGGCACCGGCGTAGACCTTCAGCTTCGACAGCTGCTGGCGTCCCAGGCTGTTCTTGGGGAGCATGCCGCGCACGGCCTTCTCGACGGCGCGGACCGGGTTCTTCTCGAGGAGCTCGGCGTACGAGGTGGCGGTGAGGCCGCCCGGGTAGCCGGAGTGGCGGTAGGCCATCTTCTTCTGGAGCTTCTGACCGGTCAGCGCGACCTTGGCGGCATTGACGACGATGACGAAGTCACCGGTGTCGATGTGGTTGGCGAAGGTGGGCTTGTGCTTGCCGCGGAGCAGAGCGGCCGCGTGCGAGGCGAGGCGTCCGAGGACGACGTCGGTCGCATCGATGACCAGCCACTCGCGCTGGGTCTCGCCAGCCTTGGGGGTGTAGGTGCGCGTCACAGTAGTGCTGCTTTCTTGATCGAACGGAGAGGTTCGTGAATCCCACTCCGGGGCGGTTCGCATCGGAACAGCGCCAGTGGAGGGCTCACGTTCGCGGTGGCGGGTCAGCCGAGCCGCACACCAAGGGAACAGTCTACGTCATCGGTGGGCTCGCGGCCAAACCCGGAGCCTGCGCACCCGTCAGGATGACGCGCGGGGACGTATATTTACACCCTCCGGCATTCCTATGCCGACATTGTGAATGGCGTGTCGCATGGTGCGTGTGGTACACATGTGACTTCAGAAGTAATCCTTTCCCCCCGGAGGATCTACAGTGAGACTTCGCCATTGGCGACGCTTCGGCGTTGCCGCGGCGGCGGCCACCGCACTGGTGGCATCCCTCGTCGTCGCCACACCGCCCGCCCCCGCCACGGCCGCGCAGACCGCCTCGGCCTGCACCGCGAACACGCTCTCCGAGGCGCGGAGCCGCATCCTGGCCGACGTGAACGCGGCCCGCAAGCGCACCGGCGTCAAGCCCCTGCACGCCAGCTCGTCGCTCAACACCGTCGCCCTCGCCTGGTCGAAGAAGCAGGCGAACGCCGAGGCGATGAGCCACAACCCCAAGTACACCTCGCAGATCCCCGACGGGTGGCACGCCGCCGGCGAGAACGTGGCCTACGGCTACACGCCCGCGCAGGTGACGCGCGCCTGGCTGGACAGCAAGGGCCACCGCGCCAACATCCTCCGCACCGCCTTCACCCACATCGGCATCGGCGTCGCCTGCAGCGACAAGGGCCGGCCCTATTTCACGCAGGTGTTCGGCGGTTACAAGACGCTCAAGGCGAGCACCCCGGCCATCTCCGGCAAGGCCAAGGCGGGCGTGAAGCTCGTCGCCAAAGCCGGCAGCTGGACCTCCGGAACGAAGCTGCGCTACCAGTGGTACGTCGACGGCTCGGCGGTCTCGGGCGCGACCTCGTCGGCTTACGTGCCCACGAAGTCGGATGCCGGAAAGACCGTGAAGGTCAAGGTGACCGGCCGCAAGACCGGCTTCCTCCCGACCGCCAAGGTGTCGAAGTCGACGCCGAAGATCTCGAAGCCGAGCGCCCTCAAGACCGCGAAGCCCGCGATCTCCGGCAAGCCGAAGGTCGGCTCGAAGCTCACGGCGAAGCGCGGTACGTGGACGGCCAACACGATCTTCTCCTACCGCTGGTACCGCGACGGCTCCGCGATCAAGGGCGCCACCAAGTCGACCTACGTCCTCAAGAAGGCCGACCGTGGTCACGCCATCAAAGTGAAGGTGACGGGGCGCAAGACGGGCTACGCGACCGCGTCCCGCGTGTCGTCGGCGACCGCCGACGTCAGGTGAGAACTAGCGGACGACGGCCGTGACGGTCGCCATGCGGGCGAGCACCTCGTGGCTGATCGATCCCAGCAGGAACCGCGCGATCGCACCGCGCCCGTGCGTGCCCACGACCAGCAGACGCGCGGTCGCGCCGATCTCATTCAGCATCTGAGACGGGTAGCCGCGCTCGACTCGGCGCACGACCTCCAGGTCGGGGTGATCCACGGCGAGTCCCGCCAGCGCGAGCGCCAGGATCTCCTCCGTCGCCGCCTGCATGTTCGACAGATACAGCTCCGGGTATACAGCCAGGTCGTTGCGCGGCGCCTGCAGCGGCGTCCATACGCTCACGGCGATGAGCGGCTCGTCAAGGCGCTCGGCCTCAGCGGCGGCGAAGCGGACGGCATCCTCCGAGACCTCCGAGCCGTCGACGCCGACGACCACGCCCCGACGCTCACCCAGCTCGATGTCGGGGACGACCACGACGGGGCAGCGCGCGGCTGCCGCGATCCGGACGCCGTGGGCGCCGCGTGCCCGGCCTGAGCCCGGGCCGCGATAGTCGCTGCCGATCACGAGAATCGACGCGGCCCCGCTCGCAGCCGTCAGGACCGCGAGGGGGTCGCCCGCCTCGACCCGCACCGACACCTCGATGCCCGCCTGCCGTACGCGCTCAGCGTGCGCCTCGACGTCCGCGTAGGTCTTCTCGAGCGCCTCGGCAAGCACAGCGTCTTCGCCGACCGCGCCCAGAGCGCCGCCCACGACCGAGAGCAGCTCGATACGCTGGCGCCGCTCGGCCGCGCGAGCGATCGCCCAGTCGACCGCTCGCGAGGCGACCGGCGCCCCGGTGACTCCGACGATGATCAGTTCGCTCATGGTCCATCCCTCCGTGGGGAATCGCGTGTGAGCGTCAGGGTACCGCGGCCCCCGCGTCGCCGCAGTCCCCCGAGCCGGAGATAACCCCGGGTCGAGATCGTCAGCGCCGGCGAGTCGGCTCGGCGACGACCAGGATGGGGAGGTGGTCGCTGCGCCCCTGCGGCAGCGTCGTGATGCTGTCGATCGTGAAGCCGACGCTCGTCGCGAAGTCGTAATGCCCGCGGAAGAACCTGTACCGCGTGTACGTGCGCACGTCGCTCAGCGTCAGCTCGTAGCCGGCATCCCTCACCTTCTGCCCCAGATTCTCCTTGAACACGGGGTAGTTGTAGTCGCCGACCATGAGGATGGGCAGCTCCGGGCCCAGCGACGCGAGCTCCTCCAGCGCCGCATGGATCTGCTTGCGCCGCAGGGAGTTCAGCGCCGTCAGAGGCGCGGCGTGGAAGCTCGCGACGATGAACTCCGCGCCATGATCGATGTCGCGCATCCGCACGCCCAGCAGCCGCTCCTCGGCAGGCTTGAGCACGCGATCGTGCAGCGACTTCCTCAGAGCCAGCGACCGCACGTCCAGCGCAGCGAACGTGTTCTCACGGTGATAGACCGCGAGCCCCAGCCGGTTGCGGACGGTCGCCTCAGCGAGCCGCAGGTCGGCCAGCTCGCGCGGGAGGTCGTCGGTGTCAGCCTCCTGCAGGCAGAGGACGTCCGCCGCGTGCTCGTCGACGAGCCGTTCGAGCTCGTCGGCCGCCTTGTGCTTGTTGAGGTTGTACGAGATGACCTTCATGCGGCTTCCAGCCTACGTGCCCCGTCTGAGAGCACGTCGAGCACGCGGTCAGTCCTCGTCGAGTGAGCGACGAGCCCGCGTCTGCTCCGCGCGCAGCGCGAGCAGGTCATCGGCGGGATAGCCCACCTCGGTGAGCGTCAGTCCGCGCGCCGCGAGCACCTTCGTCTCGCTCGTGCGCTCCCGCGCATCCCGGATGTCGACGACGTCGTCGACGTCGAGCCGCCCCTGCCCCACCGCGACACAGGCGCCCACGAGCGCCCGCACCATGGAGTGGCAGAACGCATCGGCCTTCACGTTGGCGACCAGGATGCCGTCGGCGTCCCGATGCCAGTCGAACTCGAGGAGCGTGCGAATCGTCGTGGCCCCCTCACGCCACTTGCAGTAGGCGGCGAAGTCGTGGAGCCCGATGAGCGAGCGGGCAGCGGCATCCATCGCCTCGACGTCGAGAGCCGCGTTGACGCTGGTCGTGCGCAGCCGTTCGAGCGGGTCGTAGCCCGACACCCGGTCGGCCACGCGATACGAGTAGCGCCGCCACACCGCGGAGAAGCGCGCGTCGAAGCCGTCCGGCGCCAGCGACGTACGGTGCACGGCGACGTCAGGGTACTGGCCCAGCACGCCCGTCAGCCGCGCGGCAAGCGCCTCGGGGTCGGGATTGCGAGCCTTGGCGAGCCGCTCGCGCTGCGCGTCGGTGAGGTCCAGGTGCGCGACCTGCCCCGACGCGTGCACGCCTGCGTCCGTGCGACCGGCGACCACGAGCTGCGGGTCGCCGCCGAGCAGCCGCGAGATCGCCGCCTCGAGCGTGCCCTGCACCGTGCGCAGTCCGGGCTGACGGGCCCAGCCGCGGAAGCCGGTGCCGTCGTAGGCGAGATCGAAGCGCAGACGCACCCCGCCAGCCTACCCAGCGCGGAGGGAGCCCCGCCGTGGGCGCATCCTGGGCTCAGAACGCCGCGTCGACCTCGCGGCGCGTCGGCGGATTGGCCCCGGCCCGCGACACCGTGATGGCCGCCGTGATCGCCGCACGGCGCAGCGCGCGCCGCAGGGCCGACTCTGACCCGAAGAGCTGCGGATCGTCGAGGGCGCTCGAGATCAGACTCGCCATGTAGGCATCGCCGGCGCCGATCGTGTCGACCACCTCGACCGACACCGCCGGCACCTCCAGGATGCCGCTCGGCCCCAGCGCGACGGCCCCCTCAGCGCCCCGCGTCATGACGACGACGCGCGGGCCACAGGTGGCGATCTCAGCGAGCACCTGTTCGGCCACGAGCCCGGGGTAGAGCCACGCGGCATCCTCATCGCTCAGCTTCACGAGGTCGGCGGACGCCGCGGCCCGCGCGAACCGCGCCGTGGCCGCACGCCGGTCACCGACGAGGGCGGGGCGGATGTTCGGGTCGAGCGTCACGAGCGCCGACCCCGCCGCACGCTGCACCGTGTCGAGAACGGTCCGGCCGCCCGGTTCAAGGAACAGCGCGATCGAGCCGGAGTGCACGAGCGTGACGCCGTCGAGGGCGGGCTCGGGAATCGTCCAGTCGATGTCGAAGAGGTACTCCGCCGAGCCGTCGGCACGCAGACGCGCACGCGCCGTCGAACTCGAGCCGTCGGTCCACGACGACGCGGCAAGCGCGGCGCCCGACGCAGCGACGTGCTCCGCGATGCGCGCACCGCGCTCGTCCCGTCCGATGCGGGTCAGCAGCTGCACCGCGTGCCCCTGCCTCGCAAGGCCCACGGCCACGTTCGCCGGGCTGCCGCCGACGAGCTCCCGCTCCTCCCCCGCGCCGTCACGGCCCTCGACGATGTCGATCAGCGCTTCGCCGATCACCAGCGTTCGCGTGTCCATACTCACCAGTCTCCTTCGACCGTCGGCCGCCGCGCCAGAAGCCCGCATGTCCCGCGGGAGCGTCAGAACCGCGCGACGAGCGCCATCGAACGCTCGGTGGCCTCAAACCCGAGACCCTCGTACAGGCTGTTCGCCCCCGTGGGACTCGCCGTGTCGACGTCGAGCACCGCCTTCTCGAGCCCCTCACCCGCGATCGCTGCCAGCGATGCGGCGATCACGCGCGGAGCCAGGCCACGGCGCCGGTGTGCCCGCACGACGCCGATGAGATCGATGTAGGCATGCGAGGCGCCCATCGCCTCCCAGTCCTCGCGGTTGACGGATGCCAGGCAGAACGCGATGACAGCGCCTTCGGCGTCCACAGCGAGCCGCGACAGGTCGGGACGCAGGAACTCCCCGTCGACGAACAGCCGCCAGCTCTCCTCCGTCGTCGGAAGGCTTCCCCAGTGGTCGCGGAATGCATCGTTGCGGGCAGCGAGGACGTCGAGCGCACGCTCGGACGTGTACGGCACGATCGACACGCCCTCGACAGCGTCGAGCACCGGTGCCGAAGCTTCCATGTCGCGCACCATCGTCGTGAACCACCGCTCCACCGAGAAGCCGAGCGGGGCCGCGATCTTCACGAAGTCGGGCGTGGACTCCTCCGCGTACGCCTTGATCTCGAGCCTCCAGTCGCCGGGCTCGACCGTCGGGATCGCCTCGGCGAGCTGCTGCCGGGCGCGGGCGAAGCTCCAGGCGAGCGCCGTCGACCCGATGCCGCGCCGGCGCCGCTCCGGACGCACCGCACCGCTCACGTGGACGGTGAGCGAGCCCGCGCGCGACGGGTGGAGGAATGCGCTCGCGAACGCCACGGCCTGACCCTCGGCGTCGAACGCGATGACCGTGTCGCGGGCGTGGTCGACGTGGCTCAGCTCGAACGAGTCGGCCACGTCTTCGCGCGGCGTGATCCACGTGGGGTGGTCGACGGCATCCGCCGCCGCCATGACGCCGTGGATCGCGTCGATGTCGTCACGGGTCGCCGATCGCCACACGGCCACATCCGGATGCGTGGGCGTCTCCGGAGCGGCGACGTCGCCGAGACGGGCGATGAGGTCATCGGCGGGATTCTGCGCAGCCATCCCGCCAGCGTACTGCCGCCACGCGCCGACTCGGGATCGCGGCCACCTGACCGGGAGACACGACGAGGCCCGCACCTCGAAAGATGCGGGCCTCGTTCCGACGTTGCGGAAGGCTTACTCGGCCTTCTCCTCGGCGGGAGCCTCGACGGCGTCCTCCGCGGCGGCCTCGGCGGCAGCGCCCTCCTCCTGCGACTCGGCGCCG
>CALANM010000161.1 GCA_937926065.1 uncultured Microbacterium sp. | reverse complement strand
CGGCGGCCGCCGCGTCGAGCGCGTCGCGCAGGCGGTCGGAGAGCGGGCTCTCGGGGTCGACGCCGACGAGCACCGACTCGTCGAGCATGACGACGGCGAGCGCGGCGCTCGTGTCGCCCACCGACGTCACCAGCAGGGCGTCGCCGGTCTCGCCGGAGCCCGTGGCGGGGCGGACGGTCGTGCGCGTCGCTGTCGGAAGACGGTCGGCGAACGCGGCAGCCGCGGCGAACTCATGGGCTGTCGTGGTGGTCATGTGGTCTCCGTGTGGGGGGTCTCGTCGACGAGCGATAGGGGTTCGGAGGAGGTGACGACGCACGCGAGCCGTGCGCCGTTGGCTCCGACGGCGGCGGTCGCGACGACGTGGTCGCCGACGGCGAGGTCGAGCGGACGGTCCTCGCTGTGGGGGAGCGCGATGACATCTCCCACCGACAGTTCGAGCACCTCGTCGGGGCGCATGCTGCGGCTGACGAGTCGGAGGGCGAGCTCGACGGGCGTCTCCTCGACGTGCTTTCGGACCGCCTCGGGATCGGCCATCGCGTGCGTCGCGGATGTCGTGTCGCTCAGGCGCGTGAGGAGCACCGCGGCCGGGATGGCGATGCTCGCCACCTCTGTGCGGTCGGCGAGGCGCATCGAGAAGCGCGCGACGACCACGAGGTCCTGCGCCGACACGATCTGCGCGAACGCGGCGTTGTACTGGATCGGGCCGACCGTGAGGTCTTCCGACAGGAGACCGCCGAGAGACCCGCGCAGGTGCGCGAGGGTCTCGTCCATGAGCGAGCGCAGCAGCGCCTGTTCGATCGGCGTCAGCGAGCGCGTGTCGAGCGGGCGGGCGGCATCGCCGCCGAGCATCTTGACGATCCACAGCAGCGCCGTCGAGACCGGGAACTCGATGACCGCGCGATCGTCGGCGTCCTCCGCGGAGCACAGCACGAGCGTCGTCGTCGACGGCACGGTCGACACGTACTCGTCGTAGGTCTCGAGGGTGACGCGCTCGACCGTGATGTGCGCGCGCAGGCGTGCCTTCGAGGTCAGCTGCATCGCCCACAGGCGAGCGAACGCGTCGAACGCGCCGGCCAGCGCCCGCGTGTGCTCGCGCGACAGCGCGGCGGGGCGGCCGAAGTCGTAGCGTGCAGGCTCGAGCAGCGCGGTGTCCGCGGAGGTCGCGCTGTCATCGATGTGCACGAACGCCACTATCGGTCGGACTCGTGGCGGCGTAAGGAGGTGTCAGCGGTGGGCGGCGGCGGCATCCATTCTCTTGAGCTGCTTGCGGACCTTCTCGTCGGCCTGGGAGAGCACGACGATGTCGACGCGGCGGTTCATCGCGAGGGCTTTCGCGCTCGTCCCCTTGGCGATGGGGCGTGACGACCCGTACCCCACCGACTGGATGCGCTTGGCCGGCACCTCCGCCTCCTGCGCGAGGTAGCGGAGCACCCCCGTGGCCCGCGCGGTCGAGAGCTCCCAGTTGTCGCGGAACGGAGCCGACGGCCGGCGGTAGTCGGCGTGGCCTTCGACCGAGATGGGGCGCCCGTCCTCGGCGAGCACGCCTCCTGTCGCGTCGAGCACGGAACGCGCCTTCGCGCTCAGCCGCGTGCTGTTGGGTTCGAAGAAGGTCTCGGCGCTGATGAGTCCGATCGTGAGCCCCCGCTCGTCGATCGTGAACGTCGCCGCATCGCCGAGCCCTTCCTTCGCGAGCGCCTTCCGGAGGCGCTCACGCAGGGCCGCGAGGCTGTCGTACTCCTCCTCGGCGGCGTTGGGCGTGAGCTCGGTGAAGTTCTCGCCCTCCTCGTCGACGAGCTCATCGGGCACGATGACGCCCTCCGAGACGTCGACCGTCTCGGTCTCCTCCGACCCGAAGCCCGTCGCGAGCGAAGCCCGCAGCGCCTCGAACTTCTCCTGGTCGACCGTCGACATGGCGAACATCACGATGAACATGCACATCAGCACCGTGATCATGTCGAGGTACGACGCCATCCACCGCTCATCGGGGCCGTGGTCGGAGTGCGTCGGGATGCGACGCCTGCGGGGGACGCTCATGCCGGCTCTTCCGCCGGGGCCTTCTCGGCCTTCTTGCCCTTGTCCTTGCCCTTGCCGCCGGCGTCGGGCGCCATGGCGCGCAGGCGCTCTTCGACGAGGTGATGCGGGCTGCCGGCCTGCACGGCGAGCATGCCCTCGGTGAGCAGCGTCATGCGGTCGACCTCGATCTCCGCGAGACGCTGCAGGCGGGTGCCGATCGGGAGCCAGATGAAGTTCGCCGAGAGCAGACCCCACAGCGTCGCGACGAACGCCGCCGCGATGAGAGGGCCGAGCGTGTCGGGCTGGTCGAGCTTCTCCAGCACGTGCGTCAGTGAGACGACCGTGCCGACGATGCCCACGGTGGGGGCGTAGCCGCCGAGGGTCGAGTAGAAGCGGGCGGCAGTGCGGCGCGTGGCAGCCGTCGTCGCCACCTGGTCCTCCATGAGCACCCGCAGGTCTTCCGCGTCGGTGCCGTCGGCGATGTTCTGCAGCGCCTGCTTGAGGAAGGGGTCGGTCTCGTCAGCGACGGCATCCTCGAGCGCCAGCAGGCCCTCGGCGCGCGCCTTCTCGGCGTACCCGACGACCTTCTGGATCAGCTCCTCCGACGAGCCCTTGAGGCCGCGCGCCGCGCGGGGGATCGCCCGCACGGCTTCCTTCGCGTCGCGCACGGTGCCTCCGGCGAGGCCGATCGCGATCGTCGCGCCGAAGACGAGGATCATGGGCGCCGGCAGCAGCAGCGCCTCGACGTGAGCGCCTTCGAGCGTGATCATCACGTACAGCCCGGCGAAGGCGAGCAGCATTCCGATGACGAGCATCAGTCCGTCCCTCCCGTGTTCGCGGCGACGGATGACGTGTCCGGCTCGGCGTCGATGACGGGAGTGGAGACGAGAGCCGTCGACAGCACGCGGGCCCGGAACGCGACGATCGCGTCGATGACGGCATCCAGCGGCTCGGCGACGACGAACGTCGCACCGTCGACCATGATGAGAGTCGTGTCGGGCGTCACCTGGATGCGCTCGATCAGGTCGGGGTTCACGGCGAACCGGCTGCGGTTCAAGCGCGTGAGAACGATCACGATCTCCCCTTCCCTGGTCGATGTGCTCGGCACCGCATCCTGCGGAGCCCGTGAGCCTGCGACATCCTGTCTTCGGCTCACTTCGTCACTGTCGGCCGCCGCGATCCGTTCGTTAGGCGCCAGTGAGGCAGAGATCGAGAGCACCGCCGCGTCAGCGGGCGGCAAGGCCTTCCAGGGCGACGTCGAAAGCGTTGCGGGCGGCGTCGGCGTCCAGTGACGACGGCTCGAGGAGCAGGCGCACGTAGATCGGGGCGTAGAGGCGCTCGGCGATCTCGTCGGGATGCCGGTCGCCGCGGAGCGCGCCCTCGACGACGGCGCGCCGGATGAGGGCGTTCACGACTTCGCGTCGCGGGCGCCAGTATGCGCGCTTGAACTCGTCGAGCGCCGCGGGGTCGTACTGGCATTCGGCGATCAGCTGCGCCATGAGCCGGCCCTCGTGCCCTCGGTAGGTGTCGGCGAGGACCGCCACGTGCTCGCGGAGGGCGTCGACGGCGGGCAGATCGTCGCGCAGGGGCGTGGCGAGGATGCCGTGCTCCAGGAACGCGTCGATGACGACGGCGGCCTTGCTCGGCCACCACCGGTAGATCGTCGTCTTGCCGACGCCCGCCTCACGCGCGATGCGCTCGATCGACAGCTGCTGGACCGTCACGGCATCCGGTTCGCGCTCATCGAGCAGCCGCATCGTCGCCCGGAGGATCGCCTGGCGGCTCTGCTCGCTGCGGGTCGCCATCACGCCCGTCCTCTCGCGGCGGCGCGCACGACCTCGGCATACTCGCCGAGCAGGGCGGCATCGTCGACTGCGCCGGGGTCGACGACGTCGGTCACCGCCGCGCCCTGGATGAGCCGCTTGACCGGCACCTCCAGCTTCTTGCCCGTGCGCGTGTGAGGGATCGCGCGCATCGGGATCAGGTCGTCGGGCAGGTAGCGAACCGACAGATGCTCGCGGATCGCCGCGGTCACGGCATCCTTCGCCTCCTGCTCGCCGACGCCCGCCGCGAGCTTCACGAACAGCGGCATGTAGTAGTCCTCCGCGCCGAGCTCGGCGCCCACGACGAGGGCTTCCTCGATCTGGGGAAGCGCCTCCACCACGGCGTAGATGTCGGCGGAGCCCAGACGGATGCCGTTGCGATTGAGGGTCGAGTCGGACCGGCCGAGGATCTGTATGCCGCGGTCGGAGATCTGCATGAAGTCGCCGTGCCGCCAGACGCCGGGGAACGTCTCGAAGTAGCTGGAGCGGTAGCGGCTGCCGTCGGCGTCGCGCCAGAAGAACAGGGGCATCGACGGCATGGGTGCGGTGACCACGAGCTCCCCCTGATCGCCGGTCGGGTGCCCGGCGTCGTCCCACGACTCCACCCTGACGCCGAGCGCCGGCGCCTGGATGTACCCCACCCGCACGGGCTCGGTGGGCACGCCGCCGACGAAGCAGCCCGCGATGTCGGTGCCGCCGCTCATCGACGCGAGCCACACATCGCCGACGGCTCGGTACACCCACCGGAACCCGGCGGCCGACAGGGGCGACCCCGTCACCTGGATCTCGCGCAGCGCCGAAAGGTCGTGGTCGCGCGACGGCATGAGATCGGACTTCGCGCACGCGTGCAGGAATCCCGCGCCGACGCTCAGCACCGTCGCCTTCGTCGCTGCCGCCACCTCCCACACATGATCCGCCGACGGGTGCGTGGGATTGCCGTCGAGCAGCACCGACACCGCACCGACCCCGATCGCGCTGGCGAGCGAGTTCCACACGACCCAGCTCGTCGACGCGACCGAGAGGTAGCGGTCGCCCTGGCCCATGTCGCCCCCGAACGCGAGCATCTTGAGGATCTCGAGCAGAGCGCCGCCGTGGCCGTGGACGATGCCTTTCGGCACGCCCGTGGTGCCCGACGAGAACAGCAGCCAGAGCGGATGGCTGAAGTCGACGTCGACGTACTCGGGCTCCATGGCGTCCGCAGTGGCGAGGATGTCCTCCCACCGCACGGACGGCGTCGCGATGTCGGGCGGGGCGACGGAAGGGGAGTGGGCGGTCACCCACACGACCTCCTCGACGCTCGGAAGCTGTCCGAGCACCTGCGCGATCTCGGCCGTGCGGTCGCGGTCACACCCGCTGAGGCGGCAGCCGGGCGCAGCGATCAGCACCTTCGGCTCGAGCTGGCCGAACCGCGACGTGATGGCGCCGGGGCCGAACTCCGGGGAGCACACCGACCAGACCGCGCCGACCGACGCCGTCGCGAGCAGGCCGACGACCGCCGCCGGGACGTTCGGTAGCACCGCCGCGACACGGTCACCGGGCTGAACGCCGCACTCGCGCAGGTGCGCCGCGAGCGCCGCGACCTGCCCGCGGAGAGCGTCGAACGAGATCTCCTCGATCGCGCCGTCTTCGGCGACGCCGAGGATCGCGGTGCCCTCGCGGTCCTCGAGCAGGTGCCGCGCGTAGTTGAGGGTCCGTCCAGGGAACCAGCGGGTGTCGGGCATGGGCGCACCGTCGTGGACGGGGCCGGGATCGCCGCCGAGGCGGACGCCCATGAACTCGACGAACGTCGGCCAGAATTCTTCGGGGCGGTCGACGCTCCAGCGCCACAGCGCGGCATATCCCTCGGAGAGCTCCGCCCCTCGGGCGCGCGCGAACGCGGCGAACTGCTCGATGCGGGCGGGGGAGCGGTCGGAATCCGGCTGCCAGATGATGTCGCCCTCGGCGGCGTCTGCATTGACGATCACGGAAGCATCATACGATACGGACCGTATCGAATGTCGCGGCCGTCAGGCGAAGCGCATCCATGTGCCGCTGTCGGGGCCAGCGATCAGCTCGCTCGCGATCCTCCTGTTCCTCTGGACGTGGAATCAGTTCCTGCTGGCCGTCGTGCTCGTGAGCGATCCCAAGCAGCGGACGATGGCCGGTGCGCTCGGCGCGTTCCAGGGGCAGTGGGGAACCGACATCCCGCTCCTGTGCGCAGGCTCGCTGCTGATCCTCACGCCGACGCTCATCGTCTTCCTCGTGTTCCAGCGCCAGTTCGTGTCGGCGCTGCTCCAGGGGTCGCTGAAGGGCTGAGCCGCCGGCCGCTTCGCCGCGCACACCGAAACAGGAGACCGCGCCGGGTGCGGGCGGATGCCGTGGCATCCTGCCTGTTCCAGCGCGATCTCCTGTTCTCGGGGGTGCCGGCGCGGGGGACGCCGGTCTTCGGGGGACGTCGACGCGGGGGAGCGTCGACGGGGGGATGAGTCGTTATCGCTTGAGGTTCGTCAGCTCCTGCAGCACCTCGTCGCTCGTCGTGATGATGCGGGCGTTCGCCTGGAACCCGCGCTGGGCCACGATGAGGTTCGTGAACTCCTGCGAGAGGTCGACGTTCGACATCTCGAGGGCACCGCTGACGAGGTCGCCGAGCCCGTCGGAGCCGGCGGCGCCGACGCGGGGAGCGCCCGAGTTGGCACCGACGCGGTACTGCGACGATCCGGCCTTCTCAAGGCCCTCCGGGTTGTCGAAGGATGCCAGGGCCACCTGCGCGAGCACTTCCGCGGCACCGTTGCTGAAGGTTCCGACGAGGCTGCCGTCGGCGGTGAGCGCGTAGGAGACGAGGGCGCCCGAGGCGCGGCCGTCCTGGCTGCTGATGGCGACGGTGCGGAGGTTCGCGTAGCCGCTGAGCGCCGACATGTCGACGGTCACGCCGCCCGACACGAGAGCGGCGGGGCCGGTGAGCACGCCGTCGACGAAGGCGAGGCTGGTGGTGGCGGTGCCGTCGGTGACGTCCCAGCCTCCGGCGGTGCGAGTGAACGTGAGGGTGAGCTGGCTCGAGTTCCCCTCCGCGTCATAGACGGCGATGTCGCGCACGATGACCTCGCCGGCGGCGGCGTCGGCCGGCAGGTTGCCGGTGACGGCCGCGTTCTGCGTCGCGACCGCCGGGGAGGTCGCGCCGATCGGCAGCGAGACGGTGCCGAGGGGAGCGCCGGTGGAGACGACGCCGTTCTGCGCCGTCCAGCCCTGCACGAGTGCGCCGTCGGCGGTGACGAGGCGGCCCGACGGGTCGAACGAGAATCCGCCGTTGCGGGTGTAGAGGGTCTCGGCGCCGTTGCGCACGACGAAGAAGCCGTCGCCGGCGATCATGAGGTCGGTGGGGACGCCGGTGCTCTGCGCCGAGCCCTGCGCGAAGTTGGTGCGGATCGCCGACACCTGCGTGCCGAGGCCGACCTGCGCGGCGTTCGTGCCGCCGGCGCCGTCCTGGCCGGCGCGCGAGTTCTGCACGATCTGCGAGAGCGTGTCCTGGAACTGCACCGATCCGGCCTTGAAGCCGACCGTGTTGACGTTGGCGATGTTGTTGCCGGTGACGTCGAGCATCGTCTGGTGGGAGCGGAGGCCGGAGATCCCGGCGTAGAGCGAGCGGAGCATGTCAGTAGCCCTTCTGGGTGGGGGTCAGGAAGCGGTGGTGATGCCCGACACGGCGTCGAGCGGGACGGTGGTGTCGCCGATGGTGACGAGAGGCACGCTGCTCTCGAACGAGACCTTCGTGACGAGGCCTGTCTGCGTCACGCCGTCGGCGTCGACGTACGTGGCCTGCGTGCCGACGAGTGCGGCGGCGGTCTGCCGCATGCTGAGGGCGAAGCTCTCGGTGAACGTGTCGGCGAGGGCGGTGAGCTGCTCCATCATGGCGAGCTGCGTGGTCTGCGCCATCATCTCGTTCGTGTCGAGGGGAGAGCTCGGGTCCTGGTTCTTCATCTGGGCGACCAGCAGCTGCAGGAACACCTCGGCGTCGAGCGTCTGCTTCGGGGCGCTGGTCGTGGCGGCCGCGGTGGCCGCGGCGGTCTGCGCGGTGGCGGTGACGGATTCGATGGGCATGGCTGCTTCCGGGGTCAGGCGAACAGGTCGATGCCGGTGCTCGACGATGCGAGCGCGGCGGGGACGGGGGCGGCGGGGGCGGATGCCGCGAGGGCGGCGGTGTCGCGGTCGCCACGATGGGCAGAGGAGGCGCGGTCGGATGTGTCCTGGCCGGACGCCGACTGACCCGACGACTGGCCGGATGCCGACTGGCCGGCGCTCCAGCCGGCGCCCGAGCCCGTGGCCGACGAATCACCGCGGGGAGCATCGGCCGACGCGACGGCGACGGTGGAGTTCGGGGCGAGCACGGCGAGGTCGCGGCGCAGGTCGATGAGCAGCGCCCGCAGCGCGTCGCGCCCGGCGGCGGAGCCCGATGTCAGCTCGATCGAGATCGTGCCGCCGGCGATGTGCGCCTTCACGGTCACGGGACCGAGGTCGTCGGGGGAGACGCGCAGCGTCATCGTGTGCTCGCCGTCGGCCTTGCCGACCAGTGAGAGGACGGGCGTCGTGATCTGCTGCGCGAGCGGCGTTCGGGTCGCCGCGGCAGGTGCGGCGACGTCGGGCACAGCATCGGGCAGGGCGGTCGTCGAGCCGGAGCCCGTCGTGCCCGCCAGGGCCGCG
>CALANM010000160.1 GCA_937926065.1 uncultured Microbacterium sp. | reverse complement strand
CCGACGCGCTCGAGCACGGCGACGAGGTCGGCGTCGGTCGCGGTGTCACGGGCGAACAGCAGGTTCTGGCGGATGTCCTCGTCGAACAGCATGGGCTGCTGTTCGCAGAGTCCGACCGTGCGGCGGACGTCGTCGGGGGAGAGCGCGTGCACGTCCACCCCGCCGATCGTGTACCCGCCGTCAGCTTCGAGGAAGCGCACGAGCACATGCGCGAGAGTCGTCTTGCCCGAGCCGCTCGAGCCCACGACCAGCAGGCGCTCGCCGGGAACGATGTCGAGATCGATGTCGTGGAGCGACGGCTCACTCGCTCCGGGCCACGTCGCCGACAGACGGCGCAGCGAGATGCCGTCGCCGAACGCGGGAGCGGACCCGCTCGGCTCCGCCCGATCTTCACGCGGGATCTCCGCCGGGATCTCCGAGGGGACGGATGCGGCGACGCGAGACGCGGCAGCGTGCACCTGACGCCAGGATGCGGCGGCCAGGGGCACGGCGGCGAAGACCTCGAAGACGGCCATCGGCACGAGCACTGCGACGGCGAACGCGGGGCCGGCGAGGCTGCCCGCCGTGACAGACGGGGCGGCGACGATCACGGCGAGGATCGACGCGGCACCGGCCAGCAGGGACACGAGCGCCGTGCTGCCGGCCTGAGCGCCCGCGCGACGGGTCACGGCGCGGCGGAGGCGGACGTCGGCGTCCGCGATTCGACGGCGGCTCTCGTCCTCAGCGCCGTAGGCGACGAGCACGTCGAGGCTGCCGAGATGGTCGAGCACGGCAGAGCCGAGCTCGGCACGGAGGGGAGCGATGGCCCGTTCGGCGCGGGAGCCAGAGATCCACCCCCAGCCCACTGCGACGAGCGCCGCGGCCGCGAGGCACGCGAGCAGCGTGAGAGCGGCCGGCCATGAGATCACGGCGACGAGCACGACCGAGCCGAGGGCGACCGCCGCCGAAGACACGAGCGGCAGCACGACCCGCAGGGGCAGGTTCTGCAGCTCGTCGACGTCGTCGACCAGCGCCCCGAGCACCGATCCGCGGCCCGTGCGGCCGAGACCGTCGGGGGCCAGCGGCACGATGCGGCGCACGAGGTCGGTGCGGGTGTCGGCCAGCTGGCGCAGGGCGGCGTCGTGGCTCGCGAGGCGCTCCGTGTAGCGGAAGGCGGCGCGGCTCAGCGCGAACAGGCGCACCCCCACGATCGCCGCCGAGACGTACATGAGGAGGGGCTGCTCGCTCGCGCGCACGATGAGCCACGAGCTCACGGCGAGGAGAGCGACGGCCGACGCCTCGGAGGCGAAGCCGGCCGCGGCGCCCGGAAGGAATCGGCGGGGCGAGGGCATCGCGCCGCGCAGGATGTCGCGCGCGCTCGTCATGAGGGCACCTCCGCGCTGTCGAGGGCGACGACGGTGTCGGCGATCGAACGGGCCGACGCGCGGTGCGATACCAGCAGCACGGTGGCTCCGGCATCCGCCAGGCTCCGCACGGAGCGCCACAGCGCCGCCTCGGTGGTGGGGTCGAGGGCGGCGCTGGGCTCGTCGAGCGCGACGACGGGTGCGAGCCCGCGCAGGTGGCGGTAGAAGGCACGGGCGACGGCGACGCGCTGGGCCTGCCCGCCCGAGAGCCCCGAGCCCTGCACGCCCAGCTCACGGTCAGGGGCGATGTCGGCGGCCCCGGCGAGGCTCAGCGCCCGCTCGACGAGGGCCTCGTCGGCGTCGTGCGGGTCGCCGAGAGCGACGTTCTCCGAGACGGTGCCGGCGATGAGGCCAGGATGCTGTCCCGCCCATGCGAGCCACGCCGACGGCGCGAGCGTCGCGACTTCGCGGCCGTCGACGCGCGCCGTGCCGGCGAACTCCGCCGCGCCACGCAGCGCCGCCAGCAGGCTGGACTTGCCGGAGCCGCTCGGCCCCTCGATCACGGTGACGGTGCCGGGGGCGGCAGTGAACGACACCGGCGCAAGCAGGCGCTCACCGCGTCGCACGCGCAGATCCCGCACCACGAGGACGCCGTCCCGTGCACCGTCGACCGGTGCCGATGCCGAGACCGAAGCGGCGGTGGCATCCGCACCTCGGCCGCGGGCGGCGTCAAGCACCGCGAACACATCGTCGGTGGCGGCGACGCCTTCGGCGGCAGCGTGGAACTGCACGCCCACCTGTCGCAGCGGCAGGTAGGCCTCGGGGGCGAGGAGCAGCACGAACAGGCCCACGAAGAGCGCGAGCGTGCCGTCCATGAGACGGAAGCCGATCGCGACAGCGACGATCGCGACGGAGATGGAGGCCAGCAGCTCCAGCGCGAATCCCGACAGGAACGACACCCTGAGCACGCGCATCGTCTCGCGGCGGTAGGTGTCGGTGACCGTGCGGATCGACGAGACGGCCCGGTGCTGACGTCCGAAGATCTTCAGGGTCGACAGACCCTGCACGGTGTCAGAGAAGCGGGCGGCGAGTCTGCCGAGAGTCTGCCACTGCTTCTGCTGCACGGCCCGGGTCGCGAGGCCGATCAGGGCCATGAACAGGGGGATGACAGGGATCGTCAGCAGCACCGTGAGACCCGAGATCCAGTCGTGCCACCACATGACCGCCACGATGACGGGCGTCGCGATCGCTGTCTGGACGAGCTGGGGCAGGTAGCGCCCGAAGTACGCGTCGAGCGCGTCGAGACCGCGTCCGGCCGTGACCGCGAGCCGGGCGCTGTTGTGCGACGCCAGCCACTCGGGGCCGAGGGCTCCGACGGCCTGGATGAGCCGGCGGCGCAACTGGGTCTGCACGCGTGCGGCGGCGCGGGCAGACACGGCGTCGCGTGCCCAGAGCAGCACGGCCCGCGCCGCGACGGCGACCGCGAGCCAGGTGAGAGACGGGGTGAGATCGGCGCCGGCGATGGCATCCGTGACCGCCTTCGTGAGCAGCCACGCGAACGCGACGATGACGGCGGTCTGCCCGACGCTGATCGCGGCGGCGGCCGCGAAGAAGCCGCGCGACGCCGATGCGTAGCGCAGGAGCCGGGGGTCGACGGGCCTGCTGCGCGCGGGCGCAGCCTCCTGCTCCGTCACTGCCATGCTTCGATCCTGCCTTACGCGGCGCTCCGCCTGCTCCGCCCGTCGCCGGTGGGGACGCCGCGGCGGGGCGGGCGGAGCGCCGCTGCTCGTGTGAGCTGTCGTCTGTGCGGGGTCAGTGCGCGGTCGCCGCGGCGGTCTCGATGACCGAGCGGCGCACCCGCTTGCGGAACACCCAGTAGGTCCAGCCCTGGTACAGGAGCACGAGCGGAAGGAAGACGAGCGCGGCCCACGACATGATCTGCAGCGTCATCTCGGTGCTCGAGGCGTTCGTGATCGTGAGGCTGTAGGCGAGGTCGGTCGACGAGGGCATGACGTAGGGGAACAGCGCGAGCCACAGCGTCAGCACGGCGAACACGATCGTCACGGCGCCGGCGGCGAAGGCCCGTCCGTCGCGGTCGATCCAGTTGAAGAGCACCGACGCCAGCAGGGCCACGGCGGCGACGGCGCCGCACACGATCACGGCCGACAGGAGCGGCGCCTCGCGGCCTGCGGCGATCGCAATCGTCCAGACGACCGTCCCGGCGGCGAGGACCACGGTGGGAAGCGCGAGCTTCTTGCCGAGCGCCTGCGCGTCATGGTGCACCTGGCCGTCCGTCTTGAGGCCCACGAAGTACACGCCGTGCAGGAAGAACAGCATGAGCGTCGTCGCGCCCACCCACAGGCCGTACGGGTTGAGGAGGGTCAGGAGCGACCCCGTGAACTCGTGGTCGGGGCCGATCGGGACGCCCTGCACGATGTTGCCGACCGCGACGCCCCACAGCAGTGCGGGCAGGGCCGAGCCGACGACGATCATGGTGTCGAAGCGGCGCCGCCACTGCACGGAGTCGCGCTGGTGGCGGTATTCGAAGGAGACGCCGCGGGCGATGAGCGCCAGCAGGATGAGCAGCAGGGCGAGGTAGAAGCCGCTGAACAGTGTGGCGTACCACTCGGGGAATGCCGCGAACAGGCAGGCGCCCGCCACGATGACCCACGTCTCGTTGAGGTCCCAGACGGGGCCGATCGTGTTGATGACCTGGCGGCGCGACACGTCGTCCTTGCCGAGGAAGGGCAGCGACATCCCCACGCCGAAGTCGAACCCGTCGAGCACGAAGTAGCCGACGAAGAGGACTCCGACGATGAAGAACCAGAGGTAGGCGAGATCCATGGGGCGCTCCTAGTAGACCGTCGTCGGGGTCTGATCGATGGGCAGGTCGGACGGATTCGGGTCGTCCGGGCCGGGGAGGGGGTCGGGGCCGGTCTTGACCGTCTTGAAGATGAGTCCGAACTCCACGACCGCGAGGATGAGGTAGATCAGCGTGAAGGCGACGAGCGAGATGAGCACGCTCCAGCCGGGCACGCTGGGCGAGACGCCGTCTTCGGTGAGCATGAGCCCGAACACGATCCACGGCTGGCGGCCCATCTCCGTGAAGATCCAGCCGACGAGGATGCCGAGGAGCGCCAGCGGCGCCTGCCAGATCGCGACCTTCCACATCCAGTCGGCCACGGGGCGCGTGGCGTTCCTGCGCGTGACCCACAGGCCGACGACGGCGACCAGCGCCGCCAGGCCTCCGAAGCCCATCATCCAGCGGAACGACCAGTAGGTGACCCACAGGATCGGCGCGAAGCTGCCGTCGACCTGGTCGGCGAACTGCGGGAACAGCTCCTGCGTGTAGAGCAGGTTGAGGTCGTTGATGCCCTCGACGCAGCCGTCCAGCGTGTGCGTCGAAAGGAACGCCAGCAGATACGGCACGCGCAGCGACCAGATCTCGCTCGTGCCGTCGGGGGTGCCGATCGAGAAGAGGGAGAAGGAGGCGTCGGCGCCGCACGCGCTGTCGAACAGCGCCTCGGCCGCCGCCATCTTCATCGGCTGCGTCTCGACCATGACCAGGCCCAGCTGGTCGCCCGAGAGCGCGACGCCGGCGAACGAGACGACCATCGTCCAGAGGCCGAGGCGAAGCGCCGGACGCATCATCTCCAGGTTCTGCGCGCGGCGCATGTGCCAGGCGGCGACGGCGATCATGACGCCGGCGGCGAACATGAGCGCGGAGAGGATCGTGTGCGGGAACTGCGTGAGGGCGACGGGGTTCAGCAGCACGGCGCCGAAGTCCGCCATCTCGGCGCGGTGCCCTTCAGCGGACATCTGGTAGCCCACCGGGTTCTGCATGAATGCGTTGGCGGCGAGGATGAAGTAGGCCGACAGCCAGGTGCCCAGCACGGTGATCCAGATCGTGGCCAGGTGGATGCCGCGGGGGAGGCGGTTCCAGCCGAAGATCCACAGGCCGATGAACGTTGCCTCGAAGAAGAAGGCCATGAGGCCCTCGAAGGCCAGCGGGGCGCCGAAGACGTCGCCGACGAACCGGCTGTACGACGACCAGTTCATGCCGAACTGGAACTCCTGGACGATGCCGGTGACGATGCCCATCGCGAAGTTGATCAGGAAGATCTTTCCGAAGAACCGCGTGAGGTGGAGCCACTTCGCGTCGGCGGTGCGGAACCACATCGTCTGGAAGATCGCCACGAACAGCGACATGCCCAGCGTGAGGGGCACGAAGATGAAGTGATAGAGCGTCGTGAGGCCGAACTGCCAGCGGGCGAGGAGCAGGGGATCCAGGAAGTCCATGCGGACGCCTTTCTTCGCGGGGCTTCTTCTGGAAGCGACGGTATTCGGCGCGCAGACAGGGTCTCGGCGGTCGCGCCGTGAATAAAGACGGGTGGGTGGGATCAGTCCGCCGGAGCGGCGTGGATGAGCTGCACGACGCACTCGCGGGGGTCGCACGAGGGTCGCATGCCATCGACCGACAGCGGACCGCCGGCCTCGTTGAGCACGCTCTGCATGAGGCCCAGATGCACCCGGCAGAGCACGGAGCGGTGCGCCGACTGGGCTTCGGCCTGCGCACAGGGGGTGAGGTCGACGGTGAGCTCGTCTTCGTCGACGAGGGGATCGAATCCGGCGTCGATCAGGTCGTCGACGAGGGCGTCGACCTGATGGAGGGCGGCGGTGTCGAGGTGCGGGGCGGCGCCGGGCAGCACGCGCCGCATGAGGTCTCCGCGGGCGGCCGACTCCTTGACCTTGCGCCGCTGGATGGCGCTGGACGTCGAGGCGCCGTCGGCGGCGCTGTAGAGCACGCGCGGGCGACCGCGAGTGGTGCGGTGCTCGGTCTCGGCGATGACGTAGCCGTCGTCGATGAGGCGCTGCAGGTGCTCGCGGACGGTGTTCGCGTGGAGGCCGGTGCCCTCGACGAGCTCCGTGACGGTGCGGCGCGGCTGCTCCTGGACCAGGTGCAGAAGCTCGACGCGTGAGTAGCTCGAGATCGCGCTGTACCCGCCGGGGCGCCCTGTGGTCATACCACTATTATTCACGCTTCCCCGCCAAAAGGAAGGGCCGCTCCTCCGGCCCCCGAACGCGACGGCGACTACTGCGTGGGCTGCCACCCCAGCGCGGGCGCGACGTGCTTCGCGAACGACTCGACGATGCGCAGATTGAACTCGACGCCGAGCTGCGACGGGATGGTCAGCATGAGGGTGTCGGCCGACATGACGGCGGCATCCTGCTGGAGCTGCTCGACGAGCACGTCAGGCGCCGCGGCGTACGTCTTGCCGAAGGTCGAGCGGAAGCCGTCGATGTAGCCGATGCCGTCGGACTCGGCCGAGCGGCCGAAGTACAGCTCGTCCTCGGCGGTCGTGATGGGGAAGATCGATCGGCTCACCGACGTGCGCGGCGTGCCGGAGTGGCCGGCCTCGCGCCAGGCGGCGCGGAAGACGTCGAGCTGCTCGGCCTGCAGGAGGTCGAACGGTCGTCCGTCGGCCTCGGTGACCAGGGTCGATGACATCAGATTGACGCCCTTGCGTCCTGCCCACTCGGCGGTCTCGCGCGTGCCGGCGCCCCACCACACGCGCGAACGCAGTCCGGGGGAGTGCGGTTCGATGCGCTGTCCGCCCGTGCCGCCTCCGAACGGGCTGTCCGGATCGCGCTGCGCCATCGGCTCCCCGTCGATCGCCCGGAGGAACAGGTCGAACTTCTCGCGTGCCATGTCGGCGGCGCGGGGGTCTTGCGAGCCCGTGTATCCGAAGGCCTCGTAGCCGCGCACGACGGTCTCGGGTGAGCCGCGGCTGATGCCGAGAGCGAGACGGCCGCGCGAGATCAGGTCGACGGCGGCGGCCTCCTCCGCCAGGTAGAGAGGGTTCTCGTAGCGCATGTCGACGACGCCGGTGCCCATCTCGATGCGCTCGGTCGTCGCGGCGATCGCCGCGAGGAGCGGCATGGGCGACGCCTGCTGCCGGGCGAAGTGGTGCACGCGGAAGTAGACGCCGTTGACGCCGAGATCGTCCATGCCCTGCGCGAGGTCGATGGCCTGGAGCATCGAGTCCTGCGCGGTGAGCTCACGGCCGCCGCCGAGGGGGCCGTAGTGACCGAATGACAGGGTTCCGAAGCGCTGCATGGCAGGGGCAACGATACGCCCGACTCATTCATTCCGGTGAATGGATGCCGGAAGAGCGGATCACAGCGGGCATGCGGCCTCGGCAGGCGGCCGCGGTGGATACCCTCGCTGTATGCCTCGCATCGGAACCAGTGATCTCGACGTCTTCCCCCTCGCCCTCGGCGGCAACGTGTTCGGCTGGACCGCCGACCGTGACGAGTCGTTCGCCGTGCTCGACGCCTTCCGCGCGGGCGGCGGGAACTTCATCGACACCGCCGACTCCTACAGCGCGTGGAAGGAAGGGCACACGGGCGGCGAGAGCGAGACGATCATCGGGGAATGGCTCGCCTCGCGCGGGCTGCGCGCCGGCGAAGACGTCATCGTGGCGACGAAGGTCAGCCAGCACCCGCAGTTCCGCGGACTGGCGGCATCCAACGTCCGTGCCGCCGCCGAGGCGTCGATCGCCCGGCTGGGGGTCGATGCGATCGACCTGTACTACGCCCACTTCGACGACGCCGAGACGCCGCTGGAGGAGACGGTCGCCGCCTTCGGGCAGCTCGTGACCGACGGGCTCGTGCGCTGCACGGCAGTGTCGAACTACACGTCCGACCGCATCCGCGAATGGGTGCGCATCGCCCGGGAGCTGGGCGTCGCAGAGCCGGTCGCCGTGCAGCCGCACTACAACCTGGTGCATCGTGACATCGAGGCCGACATCATCCCGACGGCGCTCGAGCTGAACCTGGGCGTCGTGCCCTACTTCGCCCTCGCCAAGGGCTTCCTCACCGGCAAGTACCGCTCGCCCGAGGTGGACGATCAGCCGTCGCCGCGTGCGAAGGCGGCCGCCGCCTATGCGACGCCACAGGGGCTCCTGATCCTCGACGCCCTCGAGCGGATCGCCGGCGCCCACGACGTGTCGATGGCGGCCGTCTCGCTCGCCTGGCTGCGCTCGAAGGCGGGCGTCGTCGCCCCGATCGCGTCGGCCTCGAAGGTCTCGCAGGTGCCCGACCTCCTCGATGGCGCCCGGCTGGACCTGACGGCGGAGGAGCTCGCCGAGCTCGACGACGTCTCGGAGTGGACGCCGACCGACATGTGACGACTGCGGTCCGCGGGAGCGTCGGGCGGGGGAGATCCGTCATGAACGCCGGCCGCTGACGCCGCGTGGG
>CALANM010000159.1 GCA_937926065.1 uncultured Microbacterium sp. | reverse complement strand
TCAAGACCTTCGTCGGCTCCGCCGAGCGCGGGATCCAGCCCGCCGAGCTCGCGCCAGACCTCGGCGCGCACGAGCACGCCGCGCACGTCGGAGCCCAGCACGTCCTCGCGGGCATCGTGCTGTCCCTGGTCGTGTTCGCCGTCGGCGATGCCGACCGTGCGGCCGAAGCGGGTCATCGTGACGCCGAGGGACACGATGTGCGTGCGGTCGTCCCATCGGACGAGCTTGGGCGCAGCCACGGCGACCGACGGCGCCGTCTCGAGCGCGGCCGACAGGGCGGCGAGGGCGTGCGGCTCGGGCGCGGTGTCCTGCGCGAGCAGCCACACGGCGTCGCCGTCGAGCCGGTGCGTCGCCATGCGGAGCGCCTCGGCGTAGCTGGTGCCGCGGCTCGTCGAGATGACGCCCTCGGCGCCCGACGATGCCACGATCTCCTTGATGCGGCGGTCGTGTCCGCAGACGACGATCGTCAGCGCATCGACCGGACGGGACTGCGCAGCCAGCGCGGCCAGCGTGCGGCGGAGGTGGATGTCGGGGGCGGCGCGTCCTTCGGGGCGCACGACCAACAGCGCGTGAACTCGGGAGGGCATGACCCCGTCAGCCTAGGCGGCAAGCGGCGCGACCCCGGGAGGTCGCCCGCGATTCCGCGAAACGTCGCCCGTGGGCCGCGGCCGTCAGCTCGCCCGGCGCTTGAGCTTGCGACGCTCGCGCTCGCTCAGGCCGCCCCAGATTCCGAAGCGCTCGTCGTTCTGGAGCGCGTACTCGAGGCATTCGCTGCGCACATCGCACGAGGTGCAGATGCGCTTGGCGTCGCGGGTGGACCCGCCCTTCTCGGGGAAGAACGCCTCAGGATCGGTCTGGGCACACAGAGCATCGGTCTGCCATGCGAGCGCGCTGTCTTCGCTCTCCGCGGGCCGGCGGACACCGGGCACCCCGAGGTTGACCGGATCGACGAACCAATTCTCGGGAACGCCGGAACGGTAAGCCGCCATATCGCTCTCCCACCTGTTTCGTCTCGCGCGGTTGCGCGTGTTGGGATAATTACACTCTTGTCATTCAGTGAAAGCAAGTCGCAGATCGTAAACCCTCAACGCCTGATTGAACGTTGTTCCCGAACTGCGGCGTGTCGCACGATCGTCACGAGGGAGCGAACGACGGAGCGTCATGCTCCTGGGCGAGCGATGAAGACCTCGCCGTCGCCGGACAGAGCCACCCGCTCCTCGTCCGCGCTCGCGAAGACCGCACGGCCGGCCGCCGCCGTCGCCCGCCCGCCGGGGGCGGCGACCTCGACCGCGCCGCGCGTGACGAGGAGGATCGTCGGCCCGTCGATCGCGACGGCACGCTCCTCCCCCGGCCTGACCTCGGCGCGGGTGAGCTCGAAGTCGGGCACGCCGACGTCGTAGACGTCGCCGTTGTCGCGCCGCTGCACGGCGACGCGGGGAGCGGGGCCCGTCGTGGCATCCACCAGCCGGAGCAGCTCGGGCACGTCGACGTGCTTGGGCGTGAGCCCGCCGCGCACGACGTTGTCGCTGGATGCCATGATCTCGACGCCGAGCCCGTCCTGATACGCGTGGAGCACGCCCGCCGGTGCGAACAGCGCTTCGCCGCGCCGGAGCACGACGAGGTTCATGAGGAGGGCGACGAGGATGCCGGGGTCGCTCGGGAAGTCGGCTGCGATCCGCCGGAGCACATCGCGCTCCTCGGCGAACTCGCCCCCGTCATCCCTCGATCCGTCGGTGAGAGCGCGCACGATGTCGTCGACGACGGGGCGCGACGCGTCCGATATCACCCACTGGAGCGCGTCGCGCACTGCGCGCGACTCGTCGTCGCCGCTCAGGCGATCGGCGAGCTCCGCCGGGCCCGGGCCGCCGAGGAGCTCGAGCAGCCGGCGCGTCTCGGCGAGCGGACGCAGCCCGACGAGCGCGCGGAAGCGCTCGCTCAGGGCGACGATGATCTCCGGCTTGTGGTTGTCGTCACGGTAGGTGCGCTCGTCGGCGTCGCGCGGGATGCCCGCCGCCTCCTCACGCGCGAAGCCCGCGACGGCCTGCTCCTTCGACGGGTGCACCTGGATCGACAGCGATCGGTCGGCCGCCAGGACCTTCACGAGGAAGGGAAGCGGGGGCTGGCCCGCCTCCCGCAGCACGACGTCGAGCGTGCGCCCGTCTGCCGTGCGCGCGGGTGACGCGGGGTGGGTCCCGAACCACACCTCTGCCTCGGGCCGCCCCGTCGGCTGCCTGCCCTCGAGGGCCGCGATGAGCGTGGGCGATCCCCACGAGTATTCGCGCGGGTCGTTCGTGAGCGGAGTCAGCACCCCTTCAGCCTAGGCTCGCCCGCGATAGCCTGATGGGCACATGACTGCGCACACCCAGCATCCGATCTCCGCCCCGCCCGCGGCGCCGATCCGGGAGAAGACGGGGCACCTCCTCCTGCGCGGATGGTGCATCCTCGTGCTCGCAGGCGCATTGAGCGGCACGAGCCTGCTGATGGTCCTCGGGCCCGTCGCCGCGGGAGTCGCCGTGTTCGGGTCGGCCGTCGTGTCGATCGTCCTGTGGGCGGTGCTGCGTCCGTCCGTGCAGTGGCCGCGCCTGCCGTGGTTCGCCGTCGGCTACGTGGTGCTCGCACTGCTGTCGCTCGCGTGGTCGGCCTGGCCCGCCGCGAGCGTCCTCACCCTCGCCCTCCTTGTCGCGACCACCGTGCACGCCCTCTTCATCGGCGCCGTGCTCACATGGCGCGAGCTCGTGCGGGCGGTCGCGTCGGCGCTCAAGTGGGTGCTCGGCCTCTCGATCGTGTTCGAGCTGTGGGTGTCGCTCGTCTGGGGAGGGCCGATCCTCCCCCAGTTCGTGCGGCCCGACGGCCCCGTCGACGACCCCATCGTGCTGTGGAGCCGTGACAACCTCTTCGACGGCGGTCGCATCCAGGGCCTGTTCGGCAACGCGAACGCTCTCGCCTACGTCGCCCTGCTGGGCATGGTGGTCTTCGCCATCCGGTTCGCGTCGCGGGCGCCGCGCCGCACGCTGCTCGTCGGCTGGTTCGCCCTCTCGGCGTTCCTGTTCGTGCGCGCCGGATCCGCGACCGCCTACCTCGCCGCGGCGCTCACCGTCGTCGTGCTCGCGACCGCGCTGCTGATGCGCACGACGCGCCGCCCGGGCGAGCGCACCCGCTACTACCTGCTCTATGCCGTGGTGGCTGTCGGAGGGCTGGTCGCACTGTGGCTCTCCCGCGACCGCATCTTCGCGCTCCTCGGCCGCTCGGCCGACCTGACGGGTCGCGAGTCGATCTGGGGCGTCGTCGCCGAGCGCGCATCGGAACGCGCGTGGTTCGGGTGGGGCTTCTCGACGCCGTGGGTGCCGACCGACCCGGCGTTCGACGGCTGGATCATCGACCACGGGCAGACGGTCATGCAGGCCCACAACATGTGGCTCGACGTCTTCCTGCAGCTGGGAGGCGTGGGCGTGCTGGTCATCGCGACGGCCTACCTCGCGTTCATCTGGCGCTCGTGGTTCTTCGCGGTCGACCGCCCCCGCTGGGACCTCGTCGCGGACCGGCCGTACTCTCCGCTCACGCTGCTGCCGACGCTCACCGCCGCTCAGCTCGTGGTCCAGGGACTGGCGGAGTCGGGCCCCCTGCTCGGGTGGGGCTGGATGTTCGTCGTGATGTTCGCGTTCAAGATCAAGCAGGCTCCGCTCGTGGGCCGTGGGCCGTCGGAGTGGCGTATGGCCGGCGAGCAGGGCGAACGGCTCGCGGAGCGATGAACGTCTCGCGCCGCGCCGCTGTGGAGTTCCTCCGCTCGTCGCTGCTCGCCGCCGCCTTTGCGACCACCGCGATCGGCGCGCTGTTCTCGACCCACCTGATCCGCCAGCTGATGGGCGACGCGGGCTACGGCGCCGTCATCACCGGCCTGTGCGTCATCGGCGCGGCGATCTTCGTGGCGCGCCGGCGCGAGGTGCGGGTGTTCGAGATCATGCCGACGACTCTCCTCCTGCTGCTGGTGTGGCTCCTGCTCACCGTGTTCTGGTCCCGATCGATGACGGCCACCATCGGGGGCTGGATGCAGCTGGCGGCACCGACCTTCCTCGCCGTCGTCGTCGCGCAGTTCCGCGACACGCTGCAGACCCTGCGAGCGACGGCCGACGTGCTGCGGGTGCTGCTGACGGCGTCGCTCGCGATCGAGATCCTCAGCGGCATCCTGCTCGACCTGCCGGTCCCGTTTCTCGGCATCGCGGGCAATCTGGCCGCGGGCGGCCCTATCCAGGGCCTGTTCGGCACCCGCACGACGCTCGGCGTCGTCACGATGATCGCGCTCATCACCTTCCTCGTGGAGTGGCGCACGAAGTCGGTCGCGCCCGGCCTGTCGGTGTACTCGGTGACGCTGGCCGCGCTGCTGGCGCTCTTCACGGCGTCGCCGATCGTGCTCGGCATGGCGGTCGTCTCGGGACTGGCGGTGGGCGTTCTGGTCATCGTCCGCCGCACGCGCGCTGAGCGGCGCACCCTGCTCCAGTGGTCGATCGCGTCGGCGCTGGCGATCGGCGCGATGCTCGTCTACGCGTTCCGGCGACCACTCGTCTACTGGCTCAACGCCGAGCCCGACTTCCTCACCCGGTCGCGGCTCTGGAACGAGGTGCTCGACATGTCGGCGCTGCGCCCTGTCCAGGGCTGGGGCTGGATCGGCACGTGGCCCGAGCACCTCATGCCCTACACGTTCATCCGCTTCGCGACGGGCGAGGAGCACGGGTCCGCCCTCAACGCCTGGATGGACGTGCTCCTGCAGGCGGGCGCGGTCGGTGTGGTCCTCTTCGTCGGCTTCGCAGGACTCGCGCTCGCACGCTCATGGGTGACGGCGTCGGAGCGGCGGTCGACGCTGTACACGTGGCCGCCGCTGGTCATCATGGTGCTGCTGGCCGATTCGGTCGTCACCAGCTCGCTGCTGGGCGGGTTCGGCTGGTTCCTTCTCGTCCTCAGCGCGACGCGCGCCTCCCTCGTGCGCGGCTGGCGCACGGGCCTCGACCGGGGCCCCGGCTCGCCCGCATGGCCTCCTCCCCGGGCACGCTGACTTCAGAGCCGCGCCGTGGCCTCCAGCGAGCGAGGCGGGCGGCGCGACGACCCGCAATTAGACTCGTCAGGGCCCGCTGACCCGGCGGGCTCATCGACGAGCGGCGGATGCCGCCGCCACCGGGAGGGCGCCGTGAACAGACTTCGCAGCCTGCTGCGAGGCAGTGCGTTCCTCCAGAAGTGGCGCTTCGCTCCGTACATCCTCGCCTATGCCCTCGCCGCGCGCGTGACCCGCATCCGGGCCGACCGCATCGTCTTCCTCTCCGACTCGCGACAGGGGTTCACGGGCAACTTCGAGTTCCTCGAGGCAGAGATCCGGCGCCAGCGCCCGGGCGCCGAGGTCATCGGGGTCTTCAAGCCGCGCCTGCGCGCACGGCGTCCGCTGCGCGATCTCGTGCGGCTGCCGTGGCTCATCGCATCGGCTCAGACCGTCGTCGTCGACGACTTCTATCCCCTCATCTATCCGCTCAAGCTCCGAGCGGGCACGCGCCTGCTGCAGGTGTGGCACGCAGCGGGGGCCTTCAAGCGCGTCGGCTGGAGCCGCGTCGGCCTTCCGGGGGGCCCGCTTCCCGGTTCGCTCGCGCACCGCAACTACACGGATGCCACGGTCAGCGCCGAGCGGATCCGCGGCGACTACGCCGAGGCGTTCGCCATCGACGTCGACCGCGTCCACGCCCTGGGCGTGCCCCGCACCGACGTGTTCTTCGACGATGAGCGCGTGCGTGCGACGGCCGATGACGTGCGCAGACGCTACGGCGTCCGTCCCGGGCAGCGCATCGCGCTGTTCGCGCCCACCTTCCGTGGGAACGGGCAGCTGACGGCGACGTACGACGTCGACGCGGTGCCCTGGGAGCGCCTCGCGGGAGACCTCGGCGACGACTGGGTCGTCATGGTCAAGATGCATCCGTTCGTCGCGCCGCTGAGCGAGCAGCGCCCCGGGCTCACCGGAGTGCTCGACGTGTCGGGCGAGCGCGAGCTCAACGATCTCCTGATGGCGGCCGACGTGCTGGTCACCGACTATTCGTCGGCGATCTTCGAGTACTCGCTGCTGCGGCGCCCGATCGTCTTCTTCTGTCCCGACCTCGAGGAGTACACCGCCGCTCGGGACTTCTACTACCCGTTCGAGGAGTACGTCACGGGCCCACTCGTCGCCGACGGCGCCGACCTCGCCCGGGCGATCGCGACCGCCGAGGCGGGGCACGCCGCCGACGCGTTCCGCGAGAAGTTCATGTCAGCGTGCGACGGTCGCTCGAGCGAGCGCATCACTCGCGAGATCATCCTGCGCCGCCCCGCCGACGTCGACACGGCGAGCGTCGCGCCCGGCAGCGGCCCCGAGCCCACTCGCGTGCGCGGCCGGATCGGACTGCAGCTCGCCGTCGCGTGGCTCGCCCGCGCGAGCCTGTCGCTCGTCTACGCGCCGCTCAAGCTCCTGCCCTCTCGCCGCAAGGTGGTGATGATCAGCCGCGAGCACCCCGCTGAGCCGGAGGACTTCGCCGACCTGCGCGCCGCCCTCGCCGCCCAGGACCCGACGGTCGAGGTCGTGTCACTCGTGCGCATGGTGCCGCCCGGCATCGTGGGCAAAGTGCGGTACAGCCTCCACATGCTCGCGCAGCTGTATCACGTCGCCACGGCGAACGTCCTCGTCGTCGACACGTACGCGATCGTCGCGAGCGTGCTGCGACACAAGAAGAGCCTCACGATCGTGCAGATCTGGCACGCGCTGGGCGCCTTCAAGAAGTTCGGGCTGAGCATCCTCGGTCAGGAGGAGGGGCGCGACGCGCGCCTCGCCGCCGCGATGCGCATGCACGAGGGCTACGACATCGTGCTCACGAGCGCCGAAGACTGCCGCCCCGCCTATGCGGAGGCCTTCGGCACCGACCCGGCGAAGGTCGTCGTCGCACCGCTGCCCCGTGTCGACCGGCTCCGCGACCCGGCGCGGGCCGACGCCACCCGCGAGCGCATCTTCGCCCGGCATCCGCACCTGCGCGACAGGCGGATCGCCGTGTTCGCCCCCACGTTCCGGCTCGACGGCACCGTGACCGTCGATGCGGCCGCCCTCAGCGCCGCTCTCGCACCCCTCGGCGTGCACACCGTGGTCAAGCTCCACCCGCTCATGCACGGTCGCTTCGGCGACCAGGTCGACACGGCGGAGGGGTTCTCGACGCAGGAGATGCTGCAGGTCGCCGACCTCTTCATCACCGACTACTCCTCGGCGCTCTACGAAGCGGCGATCGTCGGCGTCCCGAGCTACTTCCTCGTGCCCGACCTCGACGAGTACCTCGCCTCGCGAGACTTCTACCTCGACTATCGGAGCGACCTCCCCGGCCCCATCGTGCGCACGGTCGAGGAGCTCGCCGTCGCCGTGCGAGACGGTCGCGCGACGCGAGAGGATGCCGTCGCCTTCGCGCGCCGGTGGGTGCAGATCGCCGGCGACCCCGCGCCGCAGCCGGGCGCCACCCCGTGCGCCGACGAGATCGCGCGCCTCGTGCTGCACGCGGTCGACGCCGGCTGACACGCAGGACCCCCCGCCTGGGAGGCCAATCCAGGGCCGTCTCAGGTGCCACTGACAGGATGAAGAGCATGACCGACCACTCCCGTGGCCCGCGGACCGGAGCCCGAACGGCCGTGCTGCCCGTCGTCGAGGACGACCCTTCCCGCACCCCTCGCAGGAAGCGCGACAAGGTCAAGATCGCGTTCCTCACGGTGCTGACGATCGCCGTCGTGGCACTGCTCGCCGCGGGCGCATTCGCGTGGAGCCTGTGGGCCTCGTTCGACAAGGCCGCGAAGCTCGACGACGCGATGCCCGTCGGCGATCGCCCCGCTGCGATCGACGGCGCCCAGACGATCCTGCTCCTTGGCTCCGACAGCCGCGGCGACCCCGAGGACGGCGGCGTGTCGGGCCGGTCCGACTCGATGATGGTCGTCCACATCCCCGCTGACCACGCGACGGTGTCGGTCATGTCGATCATGCGCGACAACTGGGTGGACATCCCGGGACACGGCGAAGGAAAGATCAACTCCGCGATGAGCCTGGGCGGCGTGCCGCTCGTCGTCGAGACGGTGGAGGCGTTCATCGACACGCGTATCGACCACGTCGCCATCATCGACTTCATGAGCTTCGCCGGAATGACCGAGGCGGTCGGCGGCGTCACCGTGGACAACCCGCGCGAGTTCACCGCCGTGTCGGGCGAGCACTTCGACGAAGGCGAGATCACGCTCTCCGGAGCCGACGCCCTCGCGTTCGTCCGGGAGCGCAAGGCCTTCCCGACCGGCGACTATCAGCGCGCCGCGAACCAGCAGCTGCTCCTCAAGGGCCTGCTGTCGCGCGTCCTGAGCGCCGAGACGCTCCTCAACCCCTTCCGGCTGAGCACGCTCGTCTCCGAGGTCTCGCCGTTCCTGACGGTCGACGCGGGCGTCGACCCCTGGTATCTGCTGACGACCGTCTGGCAGTCGCGCGACATCCGCTCGGGAGACGTGCACTTCTTCACCTCGCCGACCCTCGGCACCGGATGGCGCGGCGGTCAGTCGGTGGTGCTCCCCGACGAGGATGAGATGGAGATCGTCCGCCAGTCGCTGAAGGACGGGACGCTGTCTCAGTACGAGCCGCCGAAGCTGTGAGATCCGCCGCCCATAGACTTGCCCTGCGAGAATCGCGCCCCGCGATGGTCTTCTCTCCCGCCGCTCTCCCACGAGGAGTCACTCAGTGAGCACACCCCGCACCGTCGCCGTCGTGCTGGCCGGAGGCATCGGCGTCCGCGTCGGCCTCGGCATCCCCAAGCAGCTCATCAAGATCGCCGGCAAGGCGATCGTCGAGCACACGCTCGAAGCGCTCGACGCAAGCCCCCTCATCGACGAGATCGTCATCATGATGAATGCGGCCGCGATCGGCGAGCTCGACCACCTGCTGCACAACGACCGCTTCGAGAAGCTCACCCGCATCCTCCCGGGCGGCGACACCCGCAACGACACGACGAAGCTCGCGATCGCCGCGCTCGAGGGCGACGACACGAAGGTGCTCTTCCACGACGCCGTCCGCCCCTTCATCGACGACCGGATCATCGAGGACTGCGTGCGCGCGCTCGACGAGTACGACGCCGTGGACACGGCGATCCCCTCGGCCGACACGATCATCCAGGTCGACGAGAACCGCCTCATCACCGGCATCCCCGACCGCTCCATGCTGCGCCGCGGCCAGACGCCCCAGGCCTTCCGGCTCGGCACCATCCGCCGCGCGTACGAGATCGCCGCGACAGACCCCGGATTCAAAGCCACCGACGACTGCGGCGTCGTCTTCACGTACCTTCCCGACGTGCCCATCTACGTCGTCGACGGCACCGCCGAGAACATGAAGGTGACCGAGCCGATCGACGTGCACATCGCTGACAAGCTCTTCCAGCTGCAGTCAGCGAGTCTGTCCCTCGAGAGCGTCACCTCGGTGCCTGACCTGACGGGCCGCAGCGTCGTCGTGTTCGGCGGCAGCTACGGCATCGGCGGGAGCATCGTCGAGCAGGCGCGCGCCGCGGGCGCGACCGTGAGCGAGTTCAGCCGCACGACGACCGGGACCGACATCCGCTCTGCGAAGGCGGTGCGCAAGGCGCTCGCGAAGGTGCATGAAGAGGTCGGCCGCATCGACGTCGTCATCGTGACGGCAGGTGTGCTGCGCGTCGCGCCGCTCGTCGACAGCACCAAGCGCGATCTCAAGGACACCATCCAGGTCAACCTCATCGGCCCTGCGATCGTCGCGCGCGAGGCGTTCCCTTACCTCGTCGAGACGCACGGGCAGGTCGTGCTGTTCACCTCGAGCTCCTACACGCGCGGACGCGCCGGCTACAGCGCCTACTCGGCCACGAAGGCCGGCGTCGTGAACCTCACCCAGGCGCTCGCGGAGGAATGGGACGAGGCGAACGTGCGCATCAACTGCATCAACCCGCAGCGCACGCACACGCCCATGCGCACGCAGGCGTTCGGCGACGAGCCGCTCGACTCGCTGCTCGACCCCGCCGACGTCGCCCGTGTGACGCTGCACGTCGCGGCATCCGATCTCACCGGGCAGATCGTCACGGTGCAGGTAGCCGCCATGCGAGCGAAGGCCGCCGCCTCCCGTGACTGAGCGAAGAGCCGAGGAACGGAACGCGGGCATGAGAAGAACGATCGGCGTCGTCGGCCTCCTGACCAACGAGAACGTGGGCGACTACCTCCTCGTCGAAGCCACCAAGCACCTGCTGCGCACACACGACCCCGACACGATGCTCGTCGACATCGACGTCGATCCGATGGATGCCGGCGTGCGCTCGGGCATGCGCCGCCTCAACTTCCGGATCGCCGCCATCATGAAGGTGTTCCAGCGCCCCGTGCTGTCGGTCGTGCGCAGCCCGCGCTTCGGCTACGCCTACCACCGCCTCTACTGGAAGACGAAGCTCGGCTGGTACTACCGGGAGCGCATCAAGGATCTCGACGCGGTCGTGTTCGCCGGCGGCGGCTTCATCAAGTACAAGACGCAGGGGCTCAACTACATCGACGAACTGATCCTCGACGCCGCGCGCAAGCGCGAGATCCCCGTCATGATGAACGCGGTGGGAGTCGAGGGCTACAGCGAGACCGACATCCGCTGCCAGCGCCTCAAGAAGGCGCTCAACTCGGACAATGTCCGCGCGATCACCACACGCGACGACATCGACACGCTGCGCGAACGCTACATGGCCAATCCGCACACCCACACCGAGCAGGTCGGCGACCCGGTGTTCTGGCTGGCGGAGATGGACATGGTCGACCGCCGCCCCGACGGCGACGCGCCCGCGGGCCGCCGCCGCATCGGCGTGAACCTCCTCAACCCCGCCAACTTCTCCGTCTACGGCGGCGACCTGTCGCCTGACGCGGTGGTCAACTTCTACCGGAGTCTCATCGCCGAGCTGAAGCGCCTCGACGCCGACTTCTTCCTGTTCTCCAACGGCATGACCGTCGACCAGTCGTTCGGCGAGTCGCTCGTCGAGACGATGAACCTCCGGCCGGAGCAGCTCATCCACCGACCGCTCACGTCCGCCGAGTTCGTGAACCTCGTCGCCGGATTCGACATCATCATGAGCGCGCGCATGCACGCCGGGATCACCGCCTATGCGCTGAACGTGCCCGTCGTCGGACTCATCTGGGGCGAGAAGCTGCAGTTCCTCACCCGCATCACGGGCCTTCGCGACCGCTACTTCGACGAGCACGAGCTCGACCCGCAGCGCATCGCCCGCCTGCTCGTGAGCGACGACCTCCCCGAGCCCGACTACGCGCGGCGCGACGAGCTGCGAGAGCGCACCCGCCGCCACCTCGTCGCATTCGTCGAGAGCCTGCCGAAGGGACGTGCATGATCGACAAGCTGATCGAGGGAAAGCTCGTGACCCTCCTCGTCGGCAGCGTCTTCCGCGTCGTCGAGATCTTCGTGCGCACGGTGCACATCACCGTCCGCGGCATCCGCCTGTTGGTGCAGGACACCGTCACGACGCGCATCGACGCGTGGCTGTCGGGGGTCGGCAAGCGCCGCGTGGCACGCCGCGCCCGTATCGACGCGTCGTCGGTCGTGCTGATCGAGCAGAGCGGCGAGTACACGGGCGATGTGAAGTACGTCGCCGAGGAGCTCCTTCGCCGCGGCACGCCCGTCACGATCACGTGGATGCTGCGCGACCGCTCGGTCGGCCCCTTCCCCCGCCCGTTCCACTTCGTGAGGCTCGGCACCGCCGACGGCTTCCGCTCGATCGCGAGCGCCAAGGTCGTCGTGCAGAGCGGTCGCTCGCTGCAGGAGCTCGGCGCCGTGCCGTCGGCCGGGCAGCATTGGCTGCAGCTCGGCGCCGACGACGCCGCGACGCTGGGCAGTCCCCGCACCGACCTCCTCGTGAGCGCATCGGCACAGACCACGGCGGAGCTGCGCAAAAAGGTGCTCGACCGGATCGGCGTCGCCGACCACGGGCAGCGCTTCGTCCTATACACCCCGGCTCACGGCGACCGCCGCATCTCTCCCCTGAGCGGAGTCGACTATGCCGCGGTGCGCGACTCCCTGGCGGAGCGCTTCGGCGGCGAGTGGGAGTTCCTCATCCGCACCGACATCGCCGGCAAGGCGGCATCCGACGCACTGCTGGCGGGCCTCCCCGCATACTGCCGGAACGCGTCGATCCATCCCGATCTGCAGGAGCTGCTCGTCGTCGCCGATGCCGGCATCGGCGACCGCTCCGGGTGGATGGCCGACTTCCTCCTCACCGGCAAGCCCGCGTTCCTGTTCTCGACGGCGTCGGCCGGCGTGCGCGCCGCCTCGACCGAGGAGTTCACGGTCGCGGGGTCCAACGAGGAGCTCGTGCGTGCCATCGAAGGGTTCGATGAGACGGCACACGAGGCTGCCGCCGCGCGGTTCTTCGAGCGCTTCGGCGGCGGCGCCGACGGTCGCGCGGCATCCCGTGTGGCCGACCGGATCGAGCACCTCCTCGCCCGCTGAGCCGGGCCTCGCCGCCCAGGGCCTGAGGGACCCCGTGACATATACTGCTCACGTGTCCGCAGACCTACTGAGCGATGCCCTCTGGCACGAAGAGCGCGGACTGTGACGACGGCAGCACCGGCGCACGACCCCGAACGCGACGACGCCACTCCTGCGCGCGGCCCCGTGGTCGAGGTGAGCGACATCGCCTGGGAGCGCGTCCACCTGACGCTGCGCGTGCGGCTCTCCCCCGACGCTGCCGGCGACGCCCGGGCGGATGCCGTCTCGTTCGTCTTCACCGACGGCACGCGCACTTATCCCGTGCCGTCGAAGGCGGGCGACGACGGGGTATTCGACCTCCATGTCAACGTCACGACGTTCGCCGGCCGGCAGGCTGTGCCCGACGGCACCTGGCGCATCCGTGCGCTGCTCGACGGCGCGACCGACCCGACCGCCTCCTATGACGGCGACCGCCTCGATGCGCTCGACGACGCGTCACGCGTCTTCCTGTACGACCGCAGCCGCGCCGCCATGACGGTCTCGTTCGGCGTCGACGAGAGTCCCAACGACGCCTCACGGCTCGACCTGCTCGTGCACACGTACCATCTGCACCGCTCCGAGGCGCCCGCGAAGGGCCGGCCCCTCGCGGCCCGTGCACGTGCCGCGCTCGCGCGCGCCGACGTCAAGGCGCGCGCCGTGCGCGCGATCTACCGGCTGTTCACCCGTCTGCTCGGACCGAAGCCGGGGCGCATCCTGTTCGCCTCCGATCAGCAGCCGAAGATGGAGGGCAACCTCCTCCGCGTGCACGAGCGGATGGTGGAACGCGGCCTCGACAAGCGGTTCGACCTGCGCACCTCATTCCGCCTTCCGGGGACCACGGGGTGGCTGCGCACCGTCCGGATCCTGCACCTCATGGCCACGAGCGAGGTCCTCCTGCTCGACGACTACTTCGGCCTGCTCAACACCGTGACGGTCGATTCGCGCACCCGGGTCATCCAGGTGTGGCACGCCGGAGTCGGCTTCAAATCGGTCGGGTACAGCCGCTTCGGCCGCACCGACTCGCCCCGCCTCAGCCAGCCTCATCGCCAGTACACCTACGCGATCTGCGGCTCGGAGCAGCTGCGGCACGTCTACGCCGAGGCCTTCGGCATCGAAGAGGCCGCGATCGTCCCCACGGGGCTGCCGCGGATCGACTGGTTCCTCGACCCCGACCGGACGGCCGCGTTCACCGAGGCCTTCTACAAGGAACGACCCGAGCTGCGCGGCAAGCGCATCATCCTGTTCGCGCCGACTTTCCGCGGCGGTTCGTACCACACGGCCTCCTACGACTACAGCCTGATCGACTTCGACGCGCTCTACGAGGTGTGCGGGCCCGACACGGCGGTGCTGTTCCGCATCCACCCGTTCGTGAAGGAGCCCGTGCCGATCCCCGACGCTTATCGCGACCGCTTCTACGACGTCACGCGTCTCCCCGACGGTCTCGGGCTGCTCCAGGTCACCGATCTGCTGATCACCGACTACTCGTCGATCATCTACGAGTACGCCCTCCTCGACCGCCCGATGCTGTTCTTCGCCCCTGACCGCGCCGTGTACGCGGCGACGCGCGGCTTCCACCGCGACTACGAGGAGGCGGCCCCCGGCCGCGTGTGCGAGACGTTCGACGAAGTGGTCGCGGCGATCCGGACGGGCGACTTCGCGCAGGAGAAGCTGGCTCGCTTCCGAGCGGAGAACTTCGACAGAATCGACACGGGCGCCGCCGATCGCGTGATCGACTGGCTCATCCTCGAACAGCGTCAGCAGACGCGCCCGGCCGGCCCCGACGCACCGACCGGCCAGGAAGCAGCGATGGAGGCTTCAGAACGATGAACATTGCGGTGATCTTCGCGGGGGGCATCGGCTCTCGGATGTCCTCAGACAACCTGCCCAAGCAGTTCCTCAAGATCCACGGGACGCCCCTGATCGTGCACACCCTCCAGCACTTCCAGGACCACCCCGAGATCGACCGGATCGCGGTCGCCATCCTGCCCGCATGGCGCGACCACTTCGCGCGCCTCGTCGCGCACTACGAGCTCACGAAGGTCAACTGGATCGTCGACGGCGGCGACACCGGGCAGGAGTCGCGCCACCGCGCTATCCGCGCCGTCGCCAACGAATGCCCGGGCGACTCGGTCGTGCTGGTGCACGACGGCGTCCGCCCGCTCATCACGGCCCAGCTGATCTCCGACAACATCCGGATGGTGCGCGAGCACGGTGCCGCGATCACCTGCACGAAGGGGAACGAGACGATCGTCTCGTCGGCCGGCGACCTGATCGACGACGTGCTCCCCCGCGACCATCTCTACATCGCGCAGGCGCCGCAGAGCCTCCGCCTCGATACGGCGCTGGAGATCTACGACCGCGCCGTGGCCGACGGCGACGACGACTCCATCGACACGGCGAGCCTGCTGCGCCGGTACGGCCACACGATCTACCGTGTGGACGGGCCGAGGTCGAACATCAAGATCACGACGGCGGAGGACTACTACATCTGCCGCGCGTTCTTCGATGTGATCGAACGCAGCCAGATCGGCGCGTGACCCCAGCCCTTGAGCGACCGTGGAGGTTCGGATGGCAGAATCCTGCGGTGACATCTGAGACTCAGGCACCGCCGACCCCCCGCGCGCGCATCGACGCGCGGCGCGCTCGACCGACGACGCCCCGCCAGGAGAAGGCCGTGAAGTCCTCCGGCTTCCGCCCCGACATCCAGGGGCTGCGCGCTGTCGCCGTCGGGGCGGTGCTGCTGTACCACGCCAACTGGTCGCTGTTCGGCGGCGGCTTCGTCGGCGTCGATGTCTTCTTCGTCATCTCCGGCTTCCTGATCACCGGCATCCTGCTGCGCGAGGCCCAGAGCACGGGCCGCATCCGCCTCGGCGACTTCTACGCCAAGCGCGCCCGCCGCATCCTTCCCGCCGCGACGATCGTGCTGCTCACGACCCTCGTCCTCACGGTGATCTTTCTGCCGCAGATCCGATGGGAGTCGATCGGCGTCGAGGCGCTCGCCTCGGCCGCCTACGTCGTCAACTGGGTGTTCGCCGCCGGCACGGACTATCTCAACGCCGAGGTCGCCGCCAGCCCGCTGCAGCACTTCTGGACACTCGCGGTCGAGGAGCAGTTCTACATCGTCTGGCCGCTCGTGCTGGTCGCGGCTCTCGCTCTCACGCACCGCGCCGGCCGCCGCGACGACACGGCCGACGCACGCGCGCGCGGCATGCGCGCGATCCGCATCGGCATCCTGCTGGTCCTGATCCCGTCTCTCCTGTTCTCGATCTACTACACGGCCGCCGAGCCCGAGGTGGCGTACTTCGTCACGACGACCCGTCTGTGGGAGCTGGCGATCGGCGCCGCGCTCGCGATGTTCGCGCCGCAGGTCGCGCGCATCCCGCACTGGCTCGGCTACACGCTGGGCTGGGCGGGACTGGCCGCGATCGTCGCCGCGACCCTGTGGTTCTCGGGCTCCATGCCGTTCCCCGGCTCGGCCGCGCTCGTGCCCACCCTCGGCGCCGCC
>CALANM010000158.1 GCA_937926065.1 uncultured Microbacterium sp. | reverse complement strand
GAGGGCCTGGAAGAGGTAGTCGTCGCGGTCGAATGTCGTGACGATGACGACGGATGCCGACACCGACGGGTCGGCGGTGAGGCGCCGTGTGGCCTCGATGCCGTCCATGTCGGGCATCTGCACGTCCATGCAGATGACGTCGGGGTGGACTTCCGCTGCGGAGCGGACGGCATCCGACCCGGTCGCCGCCTCGCCGACGACGACGATGCCGGGGTCGGCCTCGAGGATCATGCGGAATCCGGCCCGCATGACGGCGTGGTCGTCGACGAGCAGCACGCGCACGGGCGCCTCTCCCGAGGGGATGGCCGTGCTCACGGGGCCTCCACCGGGGTGCGCGTCTCGTCGGGCGCACTCGCCTGTGACGTGAGCGGGATGCGGGCGCGCACGAGGTAGCCGTCTCCGCGGGGTCGCGGGCCCGCCTCGAGGGTGCCGCCGGATGCCGCGGCGCGCTCGCGCATGCCGACCAGCCCGAGCCCCGGGCGCACGGCGGGAAGGGTCGTGCCGGTGCTCGCGACATCGAGTTCGACGGCGTCTCTCGTGTAGCGCAGTCGGACGTCGGCCGTGACGCCGGGTCCGCCGTGGCGGCGCGCGTTGGTGAGAGCCTCCTGCGCGATGCGGTAGAGGTTCACCTGCACCAGCTCGGGGGCGTCGACCGGGTCGCCGACGACGGTGAAGTCGGTGGGGAGACCGTTGGCCCGCGCGTGCTCGATCAGCTCGCCGAGAGCCGCCAGCTGCACGGTCGATCCGCCGGGGGTGTCGCCGTCGGGCGTGCGGAGCGTGTCGAGGAGGTGGCGCAGGTCGTCGAGTGCCGATCGTGCCGACTGCTCGACCCCCGCGAGGGCGGCGCGCGCGGCGGACGGGTCGCGATCGAGCACCGCACGTGCGGCCCCGGCCTGCACGCCCATCGCCGACACGTGGTGGGCGACGACGTCGTGCAGCTCGCGGGCGATTCGCACCCGGTCGAGCGCGACGGCCTGCGCGGCGGTGAGCTCTCGCTCGCGCTCCAGCTCCGCGGTGCGCGCCTCGAGCGAGCGCCGCGACTCCGCGTCGGCCCACGCGCGCTCGCCGAAGAAGTATGCCCCGCCGAAGAAGGCGGCGTTGATCAGGAACTGGATCAGCATGTAGGCGGCGAAGGGCGAGAAGAGGCCCGCGCGCGAGAGACCGTCGTCGTCGGGCGCGGTCGCGGCCTGGAACGTCGACACGAGGAGCCACAGGAACATCGCCGCGATCACGACGAGACGCACGATCGTGGCGCGGCGTCGGTCGGCGACCCATGCGCCGACGGAGTACATGGCGATGAACAGCACCACATTGCCGACGTAGAGCTCGGGGATGCGCGCCGAGACTCCCGCGTAGGCGACGACCGAGACCACGACGAGCACGGCTTCCGGCCAGCGCCGTCGGACGGCGACCGGCAGCGCGAGCGCGGCCGAGTACAGCAGGGCCCACCCGAGTGCGGGGGTGTCGTCGCCGTAGAAGCCCGCCACCTGGCCCAGCCACGCGCTGATCACAGCACCGGCGAACAGCGCGATCGCAAGCCACACGTCTCGCTTTAGCTGTGCGGGGGTCGCGGGCCGCACGGCCGCGGGACGCCATCGGATTCCGGTCATCCTTCCACCGTACGAGGGAGCACGCTCGCCGACATCCCCCGTGCGACGGACGTCACTTGCTCTTGACAAGCTTGCTTGCTTTTTACAAGTATTGGCGGCAGGGGGAGACAGATGACGCGAAGGAGCACATCATGACGAACATCTTCGTCAACCTGCCGACGGCCGACCTCGAGCGCAGCAAGGCGTTCTACACAGCCCTCGGATGTGAGATCAATCCGCAGTTCACCGACGACAACGCCGCGTGCATCGTGTGGGACGACAACATCTACTTCATGGTGCTGACGCGCGAGTTCTTCGCGACGTTCACCGACAAGGCGGTCGGCGACCCGGCCACGACGGCGCAGGTGCTCACAGCGTTCAGCCGCGACTCGCGTGAGCATGTCGACCAGACCATCGAACTCGGTCTCGCCGCCGGTGGCACGGAGCCCCGCCCCGCGCAGGACTACGGCTTCATGTACAGCCGCGACCTCGAAGACCCCGACGGCAACGTCCTCGAGTTCGTCTACATGGAGCCCGCCGCGGTCGAGCAGGGGCCCGAGGCGTTCCTCGCGGCGGAGGAGACGGCGTGACGTCAGGCCGGGAGGAGCGGTAGTGGCGGCGCGCAGCTATGGACAGTACTGCGGCGTCACGACCGCGGTCGAGCTGATCGGGGAGCGGTGGGCGCTGCTCATCGTCCGCGACCTGCTCGTGGGCCCGCGTCGTTACACCGACCTCAAGCAGGGGCTTCCCCGCGTCCCGACGAACATCCTGTCGGCGCGGCTGAAGGAGCTGCAGGAGGGCGGCGTCGTGCGCCGCGTGCCGCTCATGAACTGCGGCCTCGTCTACGAGCTCACTCCGTACGGTCGTGAGCTCGAGCCGGTCATCCTCGCCCTCGGTCGCTGGGGCTTTCAATCGATGGGCGAGCCGGGCGACGGCGACGTCGTGACGGCCGACTCGCTCACCGTCGCGCTGCGGACAGCCTTTCAGGCGGATGCCGCGGCGGCGCTGCCCGATGCGGACTACGAGCTGCACGTGGGCGACGTCACCCTGCGTGCGACGGTGATGGCGGGCGAGCTGCGGGTGGCACAGCTCGCTCCGCCGGCGCCGCCCGTCGGCGGGCGCCTGCCCGAGGGGGAGCCGGACATCGTGATCGCCGCCGGCCCCGGCATCCGCTCGCTCATCTCGGGCGAGGTGTCGCCCGGGGATGCCGTCGACCGGGGCGTCGTGCACGTCCTCGCGGGCGACGCGACGCTCCTGGAACGCTTCGCCGCCACTTTCCACATCGAACCCGGCGCCGCGGCGGTCGCCGCGGCCTGACGAGAGGAGCCCTCATGGCAGGGCGCATCATCATCGACATCTTCAGCACCCTCGACGGCGTGGCACAGGGCCCCGGCGGCCGCGACGAGGACACCTCGGGCGGGTTCCGCTTCGGGGGCTGGCAGGGACCGGTGACCGACGAGGTCGTCGGCGACCGGATAAGGGAGGGCATCGACGCGCTCGACGCCCTGCTGCTCGGCCGCCGCACGTACGACATCTTCGCCGCGTACTGGCCGCACCACGGCGACCCGAACCCCATCGGGCGCCGGCTGAACGAGGTGCCCAAGTACGTCGCCTCGCGCGGCGCTCCGGCGCTCGAGTGGTCGGACTCGACGCTGCTCGGCCCCGACATCGCTGCCGAGATCGACGCGCTGCGCGAACGCCACCGGGAGGTGCACGTGATCGGGAGCCTCGATCTCGCGCAGACGCTCATCGCGCAGCGCCTTTTCGACGTGCTCAACCTGTGGGTGTTTCCCGTCGTCCTCGGCGCGGGCAAGCGGATCTTCCCCGAGGGGGTCGCGCCGACGGGCCTGCGGCTGCTCGAGCCGCCCGTCGTGGCCGGCACGGGCGCCGTGCTGCTGCGCTACGCGCCCGCGGGCGACCCGCAGTTCGCCGACATCGTCGACTGAGCTCGGCGCGGCTCAGAAGATCATGGGCCGATCGTCGTCGTCGGCGCCGCCGAGGTCGAGGTCGACGACGACCGGAACGTGGTCGCTGGGGATCTCGCCCTTGCGCTCATTGCGGTGGATCGCCGCGTCGACGACCGCGTCGGTGAAGGCACGCGAGCCGAGGATGAAGTCGATGCGCATGCCCTCGTTGCGAGGGAAGCGCAGCTGCTTGTAGTCCCAGTAGGTGAAGCCGGTGGGCACGAAGGGGCGCACGGCGTCGGAGAGACCGGCATCCAGCAGGGACTGGAAGGCGGCGCGCTCCGGGGGCGACACGTGCGTCGTGACGCCCTCGATCACCGTCGGGTCGCCGTTGTCGACGTCGGTCGGCGCGATGTTGAAGTCTCCCGTCAGGGCGAGCGCGAGATCCGGAGATGACGCGAGCGTCTCGGCCGTGTAGCCGCGCAGCGCCTCGAGCCAGTCGAGCTTGTAGCGGTAGTGGGGGTCGTCGAGCGAGCGCCCGTTGGGGACGTACAGGCTCCACACCGTGACGCCGCCGACGGTCGCGCCGAGTGCGCGGGCCTCCTGCGGGGCGTCGGGGCCGTTGTGGCCCTTCGCGAACCCGGGCATGCCGGGGAACCCGATCTGCACGTCGGTGATGGGCTCACGGCTGGCGATCGCGACGCCGTTCCACTGGTTGAGACCGTGCGCCTCGACGTGGTAGCCGGCCTCCTCGAACTGCTCGTACGGGAACTGCTCGGGCTTGCACTTGATCTCCTGCATCGCCAGGACGTCGATGTCTTCACGGACGGCGAACTCGACGGTGCGAGCGACGCGGGCGCGGATCGAGTTGACGTTCCAGGTGGCGAGGCGCATGGCATCCATCGTATGAGCCGGCTCCGACGTCGCCGAACGCGCCCGCGCGCTCAGAGGGCGCGCAGGATGTCGTCGACGCGCTCCTTGGCATCGCCGAACAGCATGTGCGCGTTCTCTCGGAAGAACAGCGGGTTCTGCACGCCCGCATAGCCGGATGCCATCGACCGCTTGAACACGACGACGTTCGCCGCCTCCCATACGTGGAGCACGGGCATGCCGGCGATCGGCGAGCCAGGATCCTCCGCCGCGGCGGGATTGACGGTGTCGTTCGCGCCGATGACGAGGACGACGTCGGTGTCGGCGAAGTCGTCGTTGATCTCATCGAGCTCGAGCACGATGTCGTACGGCACCTTCGCCTCAGCGAGCAGCACGTTCATGTGGCCGGGGAGGCGTCCGGCGACGGGATGGATGCCGAAGCGCACCTCGACGCCGCGGGAGCGCAGCCTCTCGGTGAGCTCGGCCACGGGGTACTGCGCCTGTGCGACTGCCATGCCGTAGCCCGGCGTGATGATGACCGACTTCGCGGACGCGAGGAGCTCCGCGGCCCCGGCCGCATCGATCTCGCGGTGCTCGCCCGTCTCGTCGTCGCCGCCGCGGGGCGCTTCGATGCCGAAGCCGCCCGCGATGACCGACAGGAACGACCGGTTCATCGCCTTGCACATGATGTACGACAGATACGCACCCGACGATCCCACGAGCGCGCCCGTGACGATGAGCAGGTCGTTGTTCAGCAGGAAGCCCGCCGCGGCGGCCGCCCAGCCCGAGTAGCTGTTGAGCATGGAGACCACCACCGGCATGTCACCGCCGCCGATGGATGCGACGAGGTGCCACCCCAGCGCGAGCGCCAGGGCGGTGACGGCCACGAGCAGCCAGATCGACGGCGTGATGACGTACCAGACGGTCAGCGCGACGAACGCGACCAGGGCGCCGACGTTGAGGACGTTCTTGCCCGGCAGCATGAGCGGCCGAGAGCTCATGCGCGCCGAGAGCTTGAGGAACGCGACGATCGACCCCGTGAAGGTGACGGCGCCGATGAAGACGCCGATGAACACCTCGGCGTGGTGGATGTCGACGAGCTCCGCCGGCACGTGCGCCGCGCCCAGGTGGCCGTTCCAGCCGACGAGCACCGCCGCGAGTCCGACGAAGGAGTGCAGCAGCGCGATGAGCTCCGGCATCCCGGTCATCTCGACGACGCGCGCCCGCCACAGGCCGATCGCACCGCCGACCACGACGGCGCCCACCAGGAGCGACAGGCCGATCGTGCCGGCCGAAGAGCCCCATGCGCCGGCCGCGGTGAGCCACACCGTCGCCACGAGGGCGATGGTCATGCCGGCGATGCCGTAGGCGACGCCGCGGCGCGACGTGTCGTGCTTCGACAGGCCCGCGAGGCTCAGGATGAACAGGAGCGCGGCGACGATGTACGCGGCGCCGGCGACGGAGGATGCGAGGTCGGGGTTCACTTGTCGCCGCCCTTCTGGAACATCGCGAGCATGCGCCGCGTGACGGCGAAGCCGCCGAAGACGTTGATGGATGCCACGAGCACGGCCGCCGCCGACAGCACACGCACGACCGGGTCGTCGGCGGTGATCTGCACCATCGCGCCGACGACGATGATGCCGCTGATCGCGTTGGTGACGCTCATGAGCGGCGTGTGCAGGGCGTGGGCGACCTTCCCGATGACGTAGAACCCGACGACGACCGACAGGGTCAGCACGAGGAAGTGCTGCGGGAGCGGTGCCGGAGCGAAGGCGCACACGAGGAACAGCGCGGCGATGCCCGCCGCGATGAGGGCGGACTTCGCCCCCGCCGACAGCGTCTTCTTGGGTGCGGAGTCGACCGGCGCGGCCGGGGGAGCCGCCGCGGAGGGGGCTGCCGAGACCTGCACGGGCGGCGGCGGCCAGGTGATCTCGCCGCGGCGGACGACCGTCACGGCACGCTGCACGACGTCGTCGAAGTCGATCGTGAGGGCGCCGTCCTTGCCGGGAGTGAGGAGCTTCAGCAGGTTCAGCAGGTTGGTGCCGTACAGCTGCGACGCCTGCGCCGGGAGACGCCCCGCCAGATCGGTGTAGCCCAGGATGACGACGCCGTTCTCGGTGACGATGCGCTCGCCCGCCACCGAGCCTTCGACGTTGCCGCCCTGCGCGGCCGCCATGTCGACGATGACGGAGCCCGGCTTCATCGAGGCGACGTCACTGGCTGTGATCAGGCGCGGCGCCGGCCGGCCCGGGATGAGCGCGGTCGTGATGACGATGTCGACCTCGCGCGCCTGCTCCGAGTAGATCTCGGCGGCGCGGCGGTCGTAGGCCTCGCTCGTCGCCTTGGCGTAGCCGTCGGCCGAGACCTCCTTCTGCTCGTCGGGCACGACGACCTCGAGGTACTCGCCGCCGATCGACTTCACCTGGTCGGCCACCTCGGGACGCGGGTCAGTGGCGCGGACGATCGCGCCGAGGCTCGACGCCGCTCCGATCGCGGCCAGCCCGGCGACGCCGGCGCCGGCCACGAGCACCTTCGCCGGCGGCACCTTGCCGGCGGCCGTCACCTGTCCGGTGAAGAACCGCCCGAATTCATGCGCGGCCTCGACCACGGCTCGATAGCCGGCGATGTTCGCCATCGAGCTCAGGACGTCCATCGACTGTGCGCGCGAGATGCGCGGCACGGCATCCATCGCCAGCGCCGTCACCCCCTGCGCCGCCAGCCGCTGCAGGAGCTCGGGGCGGAACGCGGGGGCAAGCAGGCCGATGAGCGTCGCTCCGGCGCGCAGCAGCGCGATCTCGTCGCCGGATGGGGCGTCGACCTTCAGCACGACGTCGGCGGACCATGCCTCGGCCCGATCGACGATGCGCGCTCCCGCTTCAGCGTAGGCGGAGTCGGGGAAGGACGACGCGGCGCCCGCGCCGGCTTCCACGACGACGTCATAGCCGAGTCCGAGGATCTTCGAGACGGTCGTGGGCGACACGGCGACGCGTCTCTCGCCGGGGCCCTCGCGGACGACACCGAGTATCGACATTGATCTCCTCTGTGCGTGAGTCGACGGAAGAAGGGTGGGCGTGCCGCGTCGGGTGCACGACACGCCGAACCCCGACATTACGGACAGCGGCGCGCCGGTGGAACAGTGTGTCGACGAAAGAATCCGGATTCTTCATCCATACGAATACGTCTGCGGGGCCGACGGCGTGCTGCCGTGCCCCCGCTCCGTAGACTCGATGGCATGACCGCCGCCTCCACGCCCGAGCTCGAAGCCGACCGCCAGGCCCTCATCGCCCTCATCAAGGAAGAGGCCGTCTTCCACGGCGACTTCACGCTCTCGAGCGGCAAGAAGGCGTCGTACTACGTCGACATGCGCAAGCTGACGCTCGACCACCGCGCGGCCCCTGCGATCGGCCGCATCATGCTGGACCTCGTGCGCGACATCGACGGCATCGTCGCGGTCGGCGGGCTGACGCTCGGCGCCGACCCCATCGCGAACGCGATCATGCACGAGTCGGCCCGCACCGAGACTCCGCTCGACGCGTTCGTCGTGCGCAAGGAGCCCAAGGACCACGGCCGCGGTCGCCAGGTCGAAGGCGCGGATGTCGCCGGCAAGCGCGTCGTGGTCGTCGAAGACACCTCCACCACCGGACAGTCGGCGCTCAAGGCCGTCGAGGCGCTGCGGCGCGAGGGTGCGGAGCCCGTCGCCGTCGCCGTCATCGTCGACCGCAAGACCGGGGCGCAGGCGGCCGTCGAGGCCGAGGGCCTCACCTGGCTCGCCGCGATCGACCTCGACGACCTCGGCCTCCAGCCGCAGTGACCTCGCAGTGACGCCTCCGCTCGGCGCCCGCGCCGCCCTGGCACTCGACCTCGGGGGCACCAAGCTCGACGCCGCCCTCGTCGACGAGACCGGCGCCGTGCTCGCCGGCACTCGCGTCCGCCGCGAGACGGGCCGCGACATCCACCCCACGCGCATGCGCGCCGCGCTCACCGACGTCGTCCACGACGTGCGGGCGGCGGTTCCCGGCGGCATCGAGATCGTCGGTGTGGGCATCGGCAGCGCCGGCCCCGTCGACCGCGACCACGGCGCGATCCACCCCGTGAACATGCCGCTGCTGCACGGCTTCCCGCTCGCCGACGCTGTCGCCGATGCGATTCGCGCAGCGGCGCTCGAGGTGCCGGTCGTGCTCGGTCACGACGGCGGCTGCCTCGCGCTCGCCGAAGCGTGGCAGGGTGCCGCGAGGGGCGCGTTCGCCTCCCTGTCGCTGGTCGTGTCGACGGGCATCGGCGGCGGCATCGTCGTGGGCGGCCGGCTCCTGACGGGCGCGTCGGGAAATGCGGGGCACCTCGGGCAGACGTTCGTCGGCGACACGACCGTGGAGGAGATCGCCTCGGGTCCCGCGAGCATCTCATGGGCGCAGGCGCAGGGATGGCAGGGCCGGACCGGCATGGAGCTGGCGGCATCCGCGGCATCCGGCGACGCCGTCGCGCGTGCGGCAGTGGTCCGCTCGGCCGAGGCGGTGGGATGGGCGCTCGCCGACGCGACGACCCTCCTCGACCTCGACGTGATCGCGATCGGCGGCGGCTTCTCGCGGGTGGCCCCCGACTACGTCGACCTCGTCGGGGTGGCGCTGCGAGAGCGGGTCGTGGTCGACTTCGCCCGAGCGGTGCGCGTCGTGCGCAGCGGCCTCGGAGACGACGGACCCCTCATGGGCGCCGCGGCTCTCGTGCTCGACCGCGACTGAGTCACCGCCCCGCTGTGCCGCGCGCTCAGTCGAAGATCGGCAGCTGCGACGCGAGCGCGAGGATCAGGCCCAGGAACGTCAAGATCACGAGGGCGCGGCCGTTCGGCAGCGGCGTGCCCTGAGGGGCGTCGCGGCGGCCGCGAAGGAACAGCACGAGCACCACGACCAGGATGACCAGGCCGGAGAGCGCGAGGAAGACGTCCATCAGCGGTCGCCCCCGCGTCCGCGGAAGTGCTGCACGACCACCGCGATGAGCGTGCCGAGGAGCACGATGCCCGTCACGGCGAACAGGAGCGTCTGCTCGAACTCGTTCACAGCAGCTCCGGCAGATCGGACTCGATCGGCTCCGTCGACAGAAGGTCGGCGACCGAGTCGAGGATCTCGTCGGGGCGGAACGGGTAGCGCTCGACCTCGGCGTCGTCGGAGATGCCGGTGCGCACGAGCACCGTGTGGAGACCGGCTTCGATGCCGGCGATCACGTCGGTGTCCATGCGGTCGCCGATCATGCCGGTGTTCTCGGAGTGCGCGCCGATGCGGTTCATCGCCGAGCGGAACATCATGGGATTCGGCTTGCCGACGACGTAGGGAGCCTTTCCGGTGGCGTGCGAGATGAGCGCCGCGAACGAGCCCGTGGCCGGAACGACCCCTGAGGGCGTCGGACCTGTGGCATCCGGATTCGTGATGATGAACCGCGCGCCCGCATTGATCATGCGGATGGCCTGAGTGATCCGGTCGAACGAGTAGTTGCGCGTCTCGCCGACGACGACGTAGTCGGGATCCGTCTCGGTGAGGACGAAGCCCGCCTCATGGAGCGCGGTCGTCAGACCCGCCTCGCCGATGACGAACGCGGAGCCGCGCGGATGCTGCGACTTGAGGAACTCCGCGGTCGCGAGCGCCGACGTCCAGATGCGGTCTTCGGGGACGCGCAGCCCGGAACGAGCCAGCCGCGCACTCAGGTCGCGGGGCGTGAAGATGGGGTTGTTCGTCAGGACGAGGAAGGGCGTCCCGGTCTCGCGCCACTGGTCGAGAAGCTCGGCCGCGCCCGGAACGGGACGATTGTCGTGGACGAGGACTCCGTCCATGTCGGTGAGCCAGCATTCGATATCGGCGCGTGTCCGCATGTGGCCAGCCTATCCGGGGCGTGCGGGCCTAGTGTCGGTTGCGTGGGACGTGACGAGGTCGATCCGCAGCTGCTCCCGGACCTGAGCGGCCGGCGCTATCTGGTGACCGGCGCGACGGCCGGCCTCGGCTTCTTCTCGTCGCTTCAGCTCGCCGAGGCTGGAGCCCATGTGATCATGACGGGCCGCAGCCCGCACCGGCTGGCCGCCGCCCGCGCCGCCGTCATGCGGCAGTTCGGCGACGCGCACGTCGACACCCTGCTGCTCGACACGAGCAACCTGGGGTCGGTGCGCGCAGCCGCGGCGACCGCGAAGGGCCGCACCGGTCTGCACGGCCTGCTGCTGAACGCGGGCGTGGTCCATCCCCCGCGTGAGCGGCAGATCACGGGCGACGGACACGAGGTCGTCTTCGCGACGAACGCACTCGGCCACTACGCCCTCGCCGGCGAGCTGCTGCTGTCTCTCGCCGCCGGCCGCGGGCGCATGGTGTGGGTCGGGTCGATCTCGACGGCGCTGACCCCGGTGGATCTCATCGACCCCGAGCTCGAGAACGACTACACGCCATGGCGCGCCTACGTGCAGTCGAAGATCGCGACCTCCGCGCTGGGCTTCGAGGCCGACCGGCGGCTGCGCGCGGCGAGCGTTCCCATCGCGAGCATCGTCGCGCATCCCGGCTACTCCATCAGCGGCCGCACGCGCCGTGTCGCCGGCGTCAACGCCCCGAGTCGCCGCAAGCGATTCGTCGACAACCTGCAGGCGCCGTTCGCGCAGTCGAAGGAGGAAGGCGCTCGGGTGCTCGTGCATGCCCTGACGTCTCCGGATGCCGAGGGCGGGCAGTACTGGGGTCCCGCGGGCGGGGTGCGCGGGCGTCCGACGCTCGTGCGTCCGGCACGTGTCACGCGCGACACGGAGGTCGCGGCCCGCCTGTGGGCCTACTGCGAGCACGCGACGGGCACCGAGTGGCCCTACCTGAAGGCGAGCAGGGCGCGCCGGCGCTGAGCCCGCGCATCGGGGCCGGTCAGGCGGTGAGCCACACCATGGCCGCCGCGCCCGAAGGAAGCTCGACGGTGTCGCCGCCGTCTACCTGCACGGCTTCGCGGCCGGTCGCGGTCACGGTGTGGCCGACGGCGATGCCGGTGCGCTCCAGTGCTCGGAGCATGTCGGCATCGCGATCGCTCACCCGCAGCACGCGCCCGGTGTGGCCGAGAGTCGCCTCGTCCAGCCGCACGAAGGGCACCCGGTCGACGTGGCCGTGCTCGTCGGGGATGGCGTCGCCGTGCGGGTCGAAGCGGGGGTTGCCGAGTCGCTCCGAGATGCCGGCGAGCAGGCGGTCGCTGATCGTGTGCTCGAGCACTTCGGCCTCGTCGTGCACCTCATCCCACGAGTAGCCGAACTCGCGCACGAGCCACGTCTCGATGAGACGATGACGGCGCACGATCGCGGCGGCGCGCCGCTCGCCCTCGTCGGTGAGCGAGATCGGTCCGTACGGTCGGTGCGACACGAGTCCCTGCGCGGCGAGCTTCTGCACCATCTCTGTGACCGTCGACGGCGCGAGTCCCAGTTCGCCCGCCAGCTGCGACGGCGTGATGCGGACGGTCTGCCACTCGGTGTGGTGGTAGATCGTCTTCAGGTAGTCGTCGATCGCGATGGAAGGCACGCTAAAGGCTATCCGCCCGTGAGCACGAGCCACAGGAGCACGACGTTGAGCGTGATGAGGAACACCGACGCGACGACGCCGGCGATGGTCGTCACGAGCCGGTTGCGGTAGCCGCCGAGCACGTCCTTCCTGGCCGTCAGCGACACGAGGGGGATGAGCGCGAACGGGATGCCGAAGCTCAGCACGACCTGGCTCAGGACGAGCGCGAGAGTGGGGTCGATGCCCACCGCGAGGATGATGAGCGCGGGAACCAGGGTGATGAGGCGGCGGGCGAGCAGGGGTATGCGGATGCGGAGCAGGCCCGCCATGATCTCGGCGCCCGCGTAGGCTCCGACCGCCGTGCTGGCCAGGCCGCTCGCCAGAAGCCCGACCGCGAAGAGGGTCGCGACCAGAGGGCCGATCGTGTCGCGGAGGGCCGCGTAGGCGCCCTCCAGGCTGTCGGTGCCCGGGACTCCCGACAGTGCCGCCGCGGCCAGCAGCAGAATGGCGAGGTTGACGGTGCCGGCGATCGCGAGGGCGATCGTGACGTCCCAGCGGGTCGCGCGCAGCAGCCGCCGCGTGCCCACGCTGCGGTCGGCGGGGCGCGCGTTCTCGCCGAGGAACCGGTCGCGGGCCAGGGCGCTGTGCGCGTAGATCGCGTGCGGCATGATCGTCGCGCCGAGGATGGATGCCGCGAGCAGCACCGAGTCGGCGCCCTCGAAGCGGGGCAGCAGCCCGGTGACGACGCCCGCGGCATCCGGGGGCGCCGCGAACACGCCGTAGGTGAACCCGAACGCGATCACGACCATGAGACCCATGACGACGAACTCGAACGGGCGTGCGCCGCGCCGCTGCTGCACCAGCAGCAGCACGATCGAGACGCCGCCCGTGACGAGGCCGCCCCACACCAGGGGGACGCCGAACAGCAGCCAGAGGGCGACCGCGCCGCCCAGCACCTCGGCGATGTCTGTCGCCATCGCGACCAGCTCCGCCTGCAGCCAGTACGCGCGGCGTCCCCATCTGCTGCCGATGCGGTCGCCGAGGGTCTGGGCGAGGCTGCGGCCGGTGACGATGCCGAGCTTCGCCGACAGGTACTGGATGAGCCACGCCATGACGTTGCCGAGCACGACGACCCACACCAGCAGATAGCCGTAGCGGGCGCCCGCGGTCATGTTGCTGGCGACGTTGCCGGGATCGAGATACGCGACGCCGGCGACGAGGGCAGGGCCGAGCAGCCACGCGACACGAGCCCTGCGGCGGGGCGTGCTCGGGCGGTCGGTCGCCGGAGCGGTGGGGCTGACGTCGACGTCCACGGATTTCGGCATGCCGAAACTGTATCGCAGGATCTTTCGGTCTGCCGAAAAATCCCGCGAACGGGCAGGGTGCCAGCCGGGCTAGCCTGGGTCGGGTGAGCGTCGAAGACCCGCAGCCCGATCCGCACGGCGCACTGTCGAGCGAGCCGGAGCTGCCCGTCGGCGCAGGGCCGTGGCCCGGCGGACCGGCGGCTTGGCCCGATGACCCGCGCTACGACCGCACGCTTCTCGCCGAAGGCGACCGGCGCAACGTCATCGACCGCTACCGCTACTGGTCGATGGAGGCGATCGTCGCCGATCTCGACAGCCACCGGCATCCTTTCCATGTCGCGATCGAGAACTGGCAGCACGACATGAACATCGGATCCATCGTGCGCAGCGCCAATGCGTTCGCCGCCGCCGAAGTCCACATCATCGGCCGCCGCCGCTGGAACCGCCGCGGCGCGATGGTGACCGACCGCTACCAGCACGTGCGCCACCACGAGGACGTCGCGACGTTCGCTGCCTGGGCGGCGGATGCCGGCATCCCCGTCATCGCGGTCGACAACGTCCCCGGGTCGGTGCCGGTCGACCAGGCCGACCTGCCCGAGCGGTGCGTGCTGCTTTTCGGCCAGGAGGGTCCCGGACTGTCGGCCGAGGCGCTGGAGGCGGCGCAGTCGGTCGTCGAGATCACGCAGTACGGTTCGACGCGCTCGATCAACGCGAGCGCCGCCGCGGCCGTCGTCATGTACGAATGGTGCCGGCGCTGGGCGGCGGGCGGAGCGGCCGCGATCAGACCGTGACGCTCAGCCACTCGGGCCGGCGCACCCGCCAGCCGAGCGTTGCGAGCCTCGCCGCCATGTACACGCCGAAGAAGCACACGGCCAGCCAGGCGAGACCGGCCGCTCCCGCCGGGGCGAGCAGGGCGACGAGGATCAGTGCGGGCGCATAGGGCACGAGGTTGAGCGCGCCCGCGATCGCGAGGTAGCGGGCGTCGCCGGCGCCCATGAGCACGCCGTCGAGCACGAACACGACGCCGCACAGCGGCTGCGCGACCGCCAGGACCAGCAGCGCGGGCTGCACGAGGGCCGCCACGAGCGGATCGCCCGTGAACAGGAGTCCGATCGCGCCGGACGCCACGGCGATGACGACGCCCACGACCACGCCGAACCACACCCCCCACGCGACGGTGCGGGCGAGCACGCGGCGCACGAACGGCTCGTCGTCGGCCCCGAGGCCACGGCCGATGAGCGCCTGCGCGGCGATCGCGAGGGCGTCGAGCGCGAAGGCGGCCGTCGAGAAGATCGTGAACGCCACTTGCCAGCCGGCGAGCTCCTCCGTTCCGATGCCGGTCGCGACGCCGACGGTCGCCAGCAGCGCGAGCCGCAGCGACACCGTGCGCAGGAACAGCCAGCCGCCCGAGCGGGCCGAGCCCCGAACCCCTTCGCGCTGCGGAAGGACGGATGCCGCGTGCCGCCGAGCCAGCCGGCCCACGACGAGGGCGTACGCGCCCACCATGCCCCACTGCGCGGCGACCGTGCCGGCGGCCGAGCCCGCGATGCCCCATCCGAAGCCGTAGATGAACAGCCAGTTGAGGAGCGCGTTGGCTGTGAAGCCGAGTCCGGCGATCCAGAGCGGCGTGACGGTGTCCTGCATGCCGCGCAGGAGACCCGTCGCGGCGAAGACGATGAGCATCGCGGGCAGCCCCCACATCGACAGCTGCAGGTAGATGACGGCCTGCTCCGCCACCTCCGGCGACGCGCCGAACATCGCGACGAGAGGGCGCGTCAGCACCGAGCCGACCACCGCGAGCACCGCGCCGAGACCGAGGGCGAGCCACAGTCCGTCGACGCCGGCCTGCACGGCGCTCGTGTGGTCGCCGGCGCCGAAGCGGCGCGCGACGGCCGGGGTGGTCGAGTAGGCGAGGAACACCATGAGGCCGACGATCGTCTGCAGCACGGCCGAGGCGATGCCGAGTCCCGCGAGAGGAACCACGCCGAGGTGTCCCACGAGGGCGGAGTCGACGATGAGGAAGAGCGGCTCGGCCACGAGCGCACCCAGCGCCGGGACCGCCAGACGCAGGATCTCCCGGTTGAGAGTCGGGCGCGACGCGGTCATGCCATGAGCCTAGAGCCGGCCGCCGACCCCTACCGCCAACGGAGTGCGCGAAGCAGGGCGAGCCAGGTCGGTACTGTCGGTCGCGGGGGAGTGAGCCGAGGAGGACGCGATGACCGACCCGATCCGCACCGCGCCCGACGCGGCGGGTGAGCGGCGCGGCCGCGCGGGCTCTCGCATCGTGAGGTGGTTCGCGCGCTTCCCGCAGTGGCTGCGCACTGTCGTCGCCGTCGCGTCGATCGTGCTGGGCGCCGTGCTCGTCTGGCGGCCGGTCGCCTCTCTCGGTGTGCTCGCGCTGCTGTTCGGCGCCGCGCTCGTCCTCACGGGCGCCCTCGAGCTGGCGGGTGTCGGCGACGACGGCCGCCGCCCCCGCTGGCGCACGCTCGTGGGACTCCTGTGGATCGTCGCCGGCGTCTTCGTCGTCTTCTGGCTCGGGCTGACCGTGCGGGTGCTCGTGCTCATGGTCGGCATCGGACTCGTCGTCAACGGCATCCTGTCGGTCCTCTCCGGGTTCCGGCGCCGGGGGCAGACCCTCGACGCGCGCGTCGCGACCGTGCTGCTCGGCGCGGCGGGTGTCGTGTTCGGCATCCTGGCGCTGCTCTGGCCCGACGTGACGCTGCTGATCGTCGCCGTCGTGTTCGGCGCACGGCTGATCGTCTCGGGCGCCGTCGGCCTGCGGCAGGCGGTGCGCACGCCACGAGGCGCAGCGGCGGCAGCGGCAGCGGAAGCCGGCCCCGCGGATGCCGAGCCCGCTCGGCCGCCCGTGCCAGGACCGCTTCGTGCGCAACGGCGTTGACG
>CALANM010000157.1 GCA_937926065.1 uncultured Microbacterium sp. | reverse complement strand
CTCGACTTCGCCATCGCAGCCGGACTCCCGAACCTCTGAGCGCCTCGTGCGGCACCGGGGGCCCGCGGCGCGCACGCCTAACCCACGGCCTCGACGGATGCAACCCCCGTTGGCATCCGCCAAGACCGGCGTAGACCTGTGGCCCCGCACACAACTCGTGAGCGGCAACGGAAGGAGAAACCATGTCAGATGGCAGCTACGCGATGGGCGCAGGTCCGTCCGGAGGGACGTCGAGCGGCGACTCGAGCATGGTCGACACCGCGAAGGAGGAGGCAGCGGGACTCACGTCGTCCGCGACCGACGCCGCCAAGGACGTCGCCGGCACGGCACGCGACGAAGCGGCGTCCGTGGCGCGCACCACGAAGTCGGAGGCCGCTGAGCTCTTCCACCAGACGCAGCGAGAGGTCAGCGACCAGGCCGCCGCCCAGCAGCAGCGTCTCGCGGCCGGGCTCGGAGCGGTCGGCGAGCAGCTCGGCTCGATGGCACGCAATTCCTAAGGCGGCCTCGCCGCAGACCTCGTGCAGCGCGTGTCCTCAGGCGCCTCGAGCGCGGCATCCTGGCTCCAGGCGCGAGACCCCTCCGGCGTGCTCGCCAAAGTGAAGGCGTTCGCGCGCCGCCGTCCGATGGCATTCATCGGCGCTGCGCTCGTCGCCGGCGTCGCGGCAGGGCGCCTCACCCGCGCGATGGTCTCAGAGGCCAAGGAGGAGTCGAACTCCGACCCGGCCGCCCCGCGCGTCGTTCCGCGGCCCTCGGCCGTCGAGGATGACTCGCCCGTGTACTCCGCCTCCGCGGCACGCGCCTCGCACGCACCCGAGGGGGTGACGTATGACCGACCCGACTCCTACTGACGGGCACACCCCGTCGGAGCAGAAAGCCGCGACCACGTCACTCGGCGACCTGCTCGGCGAGGTCACCAGCGACCTGTCGACCCTCCTGCGGCAGGAGTTCGCCCTCGCGAAAGCCGAGGTCAAGCAGACCGCGACCGCATCCGGCAAAGGGGCAGGGCTCCTCGGCGGCGCGGGCTACGCGGCATCCATGGCGGTGCTGTTCCTGTCGATCGCCCTGTGGGCCGCGCTGTCGACCCTCGTCGGCGCCGGCTGGGCGGGCGTCATCGTCGCGGTGCTGTGGGCCGTGATCGCCGCCGTCCTGTTCGCGATCGGAAAGAAGAAGCTCGCAGAAGCCAAGGGCGTTCCGCAGACCGCGGAGACCCTCCAGGAGATCCCGCAGGCATTCACAAGGAATGAGGAGAACCGATGACTGACTCACCCGACGCGATTCGCGCCGACATCGAGAAGACGCGAGAGGAGCTCGGCAGAGACGTCGACGCGCTCGCCGACAAGGTGACGCCCTCCAAGGTCGTCGACCGCCAGATGGACAAGGTGCGCGGGGCATTCGGCTCCGTGCGGGACCGCGTGATGGGCGCCGCTGACGACAGCGGCTCGTCGGTCGCCGACCTCGGCGGCGAAGCCAAGAGCGTCGGCGCGCAGGTCAAGCGCAAGGCCGAAGGCGCACCCCTCGCCGTCGGACTCATCGCCTTCGGCTTCGGCCTGCTGATCGCCGGCCTCATCCCGGCCTCACGCAAGGAGAAGGAGATCGCCGGCGCCGTGCGCGAGAAGGCGCAGCCGCTCGTCGACGAAGCGACCGAGGTCGCCAAGGAAGTCGCCGCCGACCTCAAGGAGCCCGCGCAGCAGGCCGCCGAAGCGGTCAAGGAGCGTGCCACCGAAGCGGTCGAGAACGTCAAGACCGAAGCCACCGACGCCGCCGACGGCGTCACCCAGCAGGCCCAGGAAGCAAAGGAGCACCTCACGGACCAGCAATAGCATCCACAAGCTCACGGCCGGTCGAACGGGAGCTCACGCGGCCGTGAAGCGACGGGCCGGACGGGGAACACGCCCCCGTCCGGCCCGCCTCATCGCTCCCAGGGGATGGGCAGGCGGGGCGTGTAGCGTCGGCAGTCCATCCGGTGTCGCTCTCTCCTTCACCCCGGTCCCCGAATCCTGAGGTCGAGACATGCCCACCTGGTGGGAGCAGCTGCTCCACATCGTCGCCGGACACTCCCGCAGCCATGGCGATCTTCCCGATCTGCGCGACCTGCCGTCGCGTCGAGTCGTGGTGCAGAAGACGCACTACCTCGTCAACGACCGCGAACGGCACGATCAGGCTGACCGGCTGTACGTCATCCGTCGTCAAGAGCCCCGGCGTGGGAATGCCGAGATCGCCGTGTTCTCCAATGGGCGCGGCGTCGGCTACCTCCCGCGTGCCGTGAGCGACCGGCTCGCACCCCTGTTGGAGGAGATCGGCGGCGCCGCCGTCGTCAACGGCATCGGGGCGCCGGACGGCAGCATCCGGCTGCGCGTCGAAGTCCCCACCGAAGCGGCGCTCACCGAGTACGTGCGCGACCGCCCCGCGGCATCCTGACGGAGGCTGTTCCTCTTACGGAGGTCAGGCGGGCTCCGGGTCGTCGCCGCGGGAGAACGCGAGCGCGACCAGCTGCCGCAGGACGTCGAGATCGATGTCCTCGAGCTTCTTGACGTACACGCAGCCGGCGCCGCGGGTGCACGTGCCGAGCTGGGCGAGCAGCTCCTCGGCGCCCGGCATGTCGCCCAGACCGTAGAACGTGAGCGACGCCTTGCGGGGCGAGAACGCGACGGGCGGCCAGATCCCTCGCGTGCGCGGGTTCTTCGCCGAGATGTAGCGGAAGCTGCCGTAGCCGACGATCGACGGACCCCACAGCACCGGCTCGACGCCCGTGACCTCGCGCATCAGCGCATCGACCTCGAGTGCGTCTTCGCGGCGCTTCGCCGGCGTGGCCGACTCGAGGAACTCGTACACGTTCGCGTCGGTGGGCAGCGTCTTCTGTTCGGCCATACCGACATTCTCGCCGCTGCCCGTGACAACGGCCAGGGTAGCCTGAACCCAGGAGGGCGAAATGACCGAGGCAACGCCGCTTCACGTGGTCGCCGCCGTCATCCGTCGCGGCGACACCGTCCTCGCGTGCCGCCGCAGCGCCGACCGCTCGGCAGGCGGCCGGTGGGAGTTCCCGGGCGGCAAGATCGAGCCCGGCGAGACGCCCGTGTCGGCGCTCGTGCGTGAGATACGCGAGGAGCTGGGCGTCATCATCCGCGTCGTCGGCGAGCTCACCAGCGACGACACGCCCGTCGGCGACCGCACCATCCGCCTCACCTGCCTCGACGCGGAGCTCACCGGAGACGCCCCGACCGCCAGCACCGACCACGACGATCTGCGCTGGGTCGCACTGTCCGACCTGCACGCGCTCGACTGGGCCGAGCCCGACCTGCCCGCCGTCCGCAAGCTCACCGCCCCGCCGCACTCGCGCTGACTGCCGCGCCCGCGCTGACTGCCGCGGGAGCTGGCTGCCACGCGGCGACGCAGCGCGAGCCGGATCGTCAGACCTTCGACTTGCGGTAGCCCGCGGCCTTCGCGGCGGCCTCGGTCGCGAAGCACTCCTCGGGCTTGGTGGCCTTGTAGTACCGGCCGCCGGGCACGTGGTAGATGCCGCTGTCGGCGTTGCCCTTGATGGGGTAGCCGCTCGGGCAGTTGTAGCCGCCGGTACCCGGCACCGACGACGGCTTCTTGCCCTTCTTGATGACGAGCTTCTGCGACGTCGAGGTCTTGGTCTTGACCTTCGAGTAGACCCGCTTGGAGACCTTCTTCTCGACGATCTTCGTCTTCATCAGGTCGTCGCCCGCATTGAGGATGCCGTTGAATGCCTCACCGGCGATGGGTGTCGACAGAGCCGTCAACTCGTCACTGTAGTCATCCGTGACACCCCACCAGGTGCCGTCGCCCTCCGCGTACAGGTCGAGCGAGATGCGGTAGGCGCCGTCGAACTTGGGCGACGTGCAGGAGGCGTTCACCCAGAGCTTCGCGTCGCTCTCGGGGGAGACGTTGTTCGCGGTGCACTGGACGGTGACATCGGTCCACGCCGGGACGCCGACGACCACCTTCTTCACTTTCTGCGTCACGGTCTTCACCGCGTACGTGCGGTAGGTCACCTTCTGGGTGACCTTGTACGTGCCTGCCTTGAGCTTCACCGACGTCTTGTTCTTGGCGATCGTCTTGGAGCCCTGCTTGACGGTCAGTGTCTTCTTCGAGATCACGACCTTGCCGGTCTTCTTCACGTTGGGCTTGATCGTGGCCTTGCCCTTGTAGGGCGCGGTCTTCGACGCGATCTTCGAGAAGGTGACCGAGTTCCCGGGCGCGGCGGACGCTGCGGGAGGGGCGTCGACGAGGCTCCCGCCGGCGACGAGGCTGAGCGCGAGGACCGTTCCCAGAGCGGCGCGCAAGAAAGAGGCAGAGCGAGGCATGCCATGACGATAACGAGGATCCGCCCGAAAATGAAAGAGTTCTCATCTTTCCGATCTGAGAGCGACCGCTGCACGGGTGCCGGCGCGGCCGATGCCGTCGGCCGGGGCCCCGCGTCAAGGGGCTGTCTGCAGGGGGAAGACCGTGGTGAGGTGGGTCCATGATCCGGCTCGCCCACCCACGGCTCGCCCACCCACGACGGCCCGCTCGCATGAGCACCTCCGCACCCTCGGTGCTCGCGGTGGGA
>CALANM010000156.1 GCA_937926065.1 uncultured Microbacterium sp. | reverse complement strand
CAGCAGGCCCTCGAGGTCGTGCTCGGCAAGCTCAAGGAGACGCAGTCCAACGTCGAGTTCCTCGTGCAGATGCAGAAGTCGATCCCGACTCCCGCTGCCGGCGGACACAGCCACGGGCACGAGAACAGCATCCGCTGACCCGAACGGGGACATTCGTGTTCGAGTCCGTCAAGGGGCTGATCGAGGAGCACAGGGCGGTCCAGGAGGAGCTCTCCGACCCGGCCGTGCACGCCGACCCGGCGCGCGCCAAGCGGGTCAACCGCCGGTACGCCGAGCTCAGCCGGATCGTCGCCGCTCACGACGCGTGGATCGCGGCATCCGATGACCTCGAAGCCGCGCGTGAGCTCGCGAAGGAAGACGAAGCGTTCGCCGCCGAGGTTCCCGCGCTCGAAGAGCGGCTCGCCGCGGCGCAGGAGCGTCTGCGCCGGCTGCTGATCCCGCGCGATCCCGACGACGCCCGCGACGTGATCATGGAGATCAAGTCGGGGGAGGGCGGCGCCGAGTCGGCGCTGTTCGCCGCCGACCTCCTGCGGATGTATCTGCAGTACGCCGCTTCGAAGGGGTGGAAGACGGAGCTGCTGGAGCGCAACGAAAGCGACTTGGGCGGCTACAAAGACGTGCAGGTGGCGATCAAGGGCAGCAGCACCGATCCTGCGCAGGGCGTGTGGGCGCACCTCAAGTACGAGGGCGGCGTGCACCGCGTTCAGCGGGTGCCCGCGACGGAGTCGCAGGGCCGCATCCACACGTCGACCACGGGTGTGCTGGTGTTCCCCGAGGTCGACGAGCCCGAGGAGATCCAGATCGACCCCAACGACCTGAAGATCGATGTCTTCCGGTCGTCGGGCCCGGGCGGTCAGTCGGTGAACACCACCGACTCGGCGGTGCGCATCACCCACGTTCCCACCGGAATCGTCGTCTCGATGCAGAACGAGAAGAGTCAGCTGCAGAACCGCGAGGCCGCCATGCGCGTGCTGCGGGCGCGCCTGCTCGCCAAGCAGCAGGAGGAGCGGGACGCCGCGGCCTCCGACGCTCGACGCTCGCAGATCCGCGGCATGGATCGGTCAGAGCGCATCCGCACCTACAACTTTCCCGAGAACCGCATCGCCGACCACCGCACCGGCTACAAGGCCTACAACCTCGACCAGGTGATGGACGGCGCGCTCGATCCTCTCGTCGAAGCGGCGATCGCGGCCGATGAGGAGGCGCGTCTCGCCGCCCTCGGCGGCGACTGACACAGCGGTGCCGGCGCGGAACGCGCCAGAGCGTCAGATGTAGTACTCGGGCGCCGTCAGCACGGCACGCGTGTCCTCGCCCGAGACGCGAGGGCGCGGCTTCGCCGGGACGCCCACGAGCACGGAGTCAGCAGGCGAGTCGCGCGTCACGACGGCGTTCGCGCCGACGACCGACCGCGCGCCGATCACGATGGGGCCGAGGATCTTCGCGCCCGCACCGACCGCCACGCCGTCACGGAGGGTCGGGTGCCGCTTGCCGGCGTCGCGTGTGCGGCCGCCCAGCGTGACCCCGTGGTAGAGCATGACGTCGTCGCCGATCTCGGCGGTCTCGCCGATGACGACGCCCATGCCGTGGTCGATGAAGAACCGGCGGCCGATCACCGCAGCGGGATGGATCTCGATGCCCGTCAGCCAGCGCGTGATCTGTGAACCGGCGCGGGCGATGAGACGGAGCTTCCGCCGCCACAGGGCGTGCCACACGCGATGCGCCCAGATCGCGTGGAGCCCGGGGTAGAGGAGCGCCAGCTCGAATCCTCCGCGCGCAGCGGGGTCGCGCAGCTTCGCGGCCGCGATGTCCTCGCGGATGCGTGCGGCGATCCCGAGACGGCTCACTCCGAGTCCTCCTTGAGATGGGCGTAGAGCGCCGTCGACAGGTACCGCTCCCCGGCATCCGGAACGATCACGACGATGCGCTTGCCGGCGGCTTCGGGACGTGCTGCGATCTGCAGTGCGGTCCACACCGCGGCGCCCGCCGACATTCCCGCGAGAATGCCTTCCTTCGTCGCCAGGTCGCGCGCGGTCTCGATCGCGTCGTCGAACTCGACGTCGGAGATCTCGTCGACCACGCTGAGGTCGAGCACGTCGGGCACGAAGTTCGGGCCGATGCCCTGGATGCGGTGGCCACCCGCGCGGCCCTCGGTGAGGACGGGGGAGTCCTTCGGCTCGACCAGCACGACCCGGACGTCGGGATTGCGCTCTTTGAGCACCTGCCCGACGCCGGTGACGGTGCCGCCCGTGCCCGAACCCGCGACGAACCAGTCGACGTGGCCGTCGGTGTCGCGCCAGATCTCCTCTGCCGTCGTGCGGCGGTGGATGGCGGCGTTCGCAGCGCTCTCGAACTGGCGGGCGAGGATCGCGCCCGGCGTCTCCGCCACGATCCGCTTCGCTGTCTCGACGGCCTCGGTCATGCCCTTGTAGGGGTCGGTGAGCACGAGCTCTGCGCCGTATGCCTTGAGCAGCGTGCGGCGCTCCTTCGACATCGACGCCGGCATCGTGAGGATCACGCGGTAGCCGCGCGCGGCGCCGATGAGCGCGAGCGCGATGCCTGTGTTGCCGCTCGTCGATTCGACGATCGTGCCGCCGGGTGGCAGCTCGCCGCTCTGCTCGGCGGCCTCCACGAGCGCGTAGCCCAGGCGGTCCTTGACGCTCGCGCCCGGGTTGTAGAACTCGAGCTTGACGACCACTTCGGCGGCGAGGCCCTCGGTCAGGCGGTTGAGGCGGACGAGCGGCGTGTCGCCGAACGCGCTGGTGATGTCGGAGTGGATGCCGGGCACGTGCGGGTCAGTTCTCGCGCAGGTGCTCGTACAGAGCGGTCGAGAGGTACCGCTCGCCGAACGACGGCACGATCACGACGACGTTCTTGCCTTCAGCCTCAGGACGTGCAGCGACCTGCAGGGCCGCCCAGATCGCGGCGCCGGACGAGATTCCGACGAGGATGCCCTCCTTGGTGGCGACCTCGCGCGCCGTGGCGATCGCGTCGTCGAACTCGACGTCGACGACCTCGTCGATCACGCCCTGGTCGAGGATCGGCGGGACGAAGTTGGGACCGATGCCCTGAATCTTGTGGGGTCCGGGGGTGCCCTTCGTCAGCAACGGGGAGTCGGCCGGCTCGACGGCGACGACCTTGGCCCCGGGCACCCGCTCCTTGAGCACCTGGCCGACGCCGGTGATGGTGCCGCCGGTGCCGATGCCCGCGACGAAGTAGCCGACTTCGCCGTCCGTGTCGCGGATGACCTCTTCGGCCGTCGTCTTGCGGTGGATCTCGACGTTGGCCTCGTTGGCGAACTGCTGCGCCAGCACGGCGCCCGGCGTCTCGCCGGCGATGCGCTCGGCTTCCGCGACGGCGCCCTTCATGCCGAGGGCGGGGTCGGTCAGCACGAGCTCTGCCCCGTATGCCTTGAGGAGCATGCGGCGCTCAGTGGACATCGATGACGGCATCGTCAGGATGACCTTGTACCCACGCGCCGCCCCCACCATCGCGAGCGCGATGCCGGTGTTGCCGCTCGTGCCCTCGACGATCGTGCCACCCGGCTTCAGCTCGCCGGAGGCCTCCGCGGCGTCGACGATCGCGATGCCGAGGCGGTCCTTGACCGACGATGCGGGGTTGTAGAACTCGAGCTTGGCGAGAACGGTGCCGGGAAGCCCCTCCGAGACGCGGTTCAGTCGGACGAGGGGCGTGTTGCCGAATGCGCTCGTGATGTCGGAGTGGATGCCGGACATGGTCTGCCTTTCGAAAGGGTTTCGAGGGTCTGGCTCTCTGATCGAGACCGTCTCCAAGACTACGGGCGACCCCGCATCCGTGCGCCGTATGTGACGAACATTCCCGGGAATCCGCCGTACTCCGCCGCCGGCGGCGCGGGATTAGGCTGGACGGACCCATGACTGCCTCCGAAAGCCCGAACGAGCCGTCTTCGCTGAGCGAGCTGCTGCGCGCCGCCGCGGCGGAACTCGCTGCGGCCGGCGTTCCCACTCCTGACGTCGATGCCGAGCTGCTCGCGGCCCACGTGTGGGGGCTCTCGCGCGGTGCGCTTGCAGCGGCCGCACTGCGTGGCGATGGACTGCCGGCCGAGGGACTGGATGCGTTCGCGACGCTCGTGGAGCGCAGGGCGGCGCGTGAGCCGCTTCAGCACCTGACGGGCGTCGCGCCGTTCCGTCATCTCGAACTGCGCGTCGGCCCGGGTGTGTTCGTCCCGAGGCCGGAGACCGAGATGGTCGCTCAGCTCGCGATCGATGCCCTGCGTGCGACCGCGTCTCCTCAGCCAGTGGCCGTCGACCTCGGCACCGGCTCGGGCGCCATCGCCCTGTCGCTCGCGACGGAGGTGCCGCACGCGCGGGTGTTCGCCGCCGAGAACTCCGTCGACGCGTTCATCTGGGCGAAGGAGAACTTCACGCGGATCGCCCCGGCCGCAAAGCTCGCGTTCGTCGACCTGGCCGACGCGTTCCCCGACCTCGACGGCACGGTGTCCGTGGTCGTGTCCAACCCGCCCTACGTTCCCGACGAGGCGATCCCGCGCGATCCCGAGGTGCGCTTCTGGGATCCGCACGCGGCGCTGTACGGGGGAGAGGACGGCCTCGACGTCGTGCGCGTGCTGTCTCGTGTCGGGATGCGGCTGCTGCACCCCGGCGGCGCGCTCGTCATCGAGCACGGCGAGTGGCAGGGGCCTCCCATTCGCGAGCTGCTCATGGCCGACGGCTGGCGCGCCGCCGCGACCCACCCCGACCTGACGATGCGCGACCGCGCGACCACGGCCCTGCG
>CALANM010000155.1 GCA_937926065.1 uncultured Microbacterium sp. | reverse complement strand
TCGCGTGCGGCGGGGGCCGAGCGGGCTTCTTTTTGACGCGCCGTTCGTAGTGCAGAGGCCGGGGGCGGCCTCGCAGGAGGTCATGTTCGATGGGCGTCACAAGTCCTCGGGGATGCAGTTGCTGATCGGCCAGGGCAGGGGATTCCCGGTGCGGTACCCGTCGTACCGGATGGAGTTTGACCTGGCGCACCTGCCGGATGCCCATTCCGACTCGTTCTGGGTCATCTTTCACTCGACCGGGGCTGAGCCGGTCGAAGTCGGGTTCCGGGGCGACGGTTCGGTGGAGATCAACTGCGTGATGGGGGTCGGGGCGTACACGCTCGGGGAGACGGTGCGCGTCGGCATCGAGGTGCCGCGGACCGTCGAGCTTCGGCCGCTGCCGCCGCGGCGAAAGCCGCTGAGGAGGCTGCTGCCGCGAGAGCCGCCGAGGAAGAGGCCGCCACGGATGAGGAATCGGACGACGACGGCGGCGAAGAGGCGGCATCCGTGAGCCCCGAGGGCTCGGCATGACGACGCTCGTGCTCGTGCGTCACGCCAAGAGCGACTGGGGCGACCCGGGACTCTCCGACCACGACCGGCCGCTCAACGACCGCGGCCTGCGCGACGCCCCCGAGCTCGCGCAGCGTCTCGCGGCGACCGGCTTCCGCCCCGACAGGCTGCTCACGTCGACGGCCGTGCGCGCGCGCACGACGGCGGGGTTCTTCGCCGATGCGCTGGGTGTCGAACCCGAACCGACCGAAGACCTCTACGGCGCCTCCGCCCACACTCTGCTGGCGACCGCCGTGGCCGCCGGAGTGCCGCACGTGATGCTCGTCGCGCACGACCCCGGCATGACGACGCTCGCGGAGTCGTTGTCGAACGGCGGCATCGGCGCCATGCCCACGTGCGCCGTCGCGACGTTCCGCTGGAGCACCGCCGACTGGGACGTGGCGTCCTCGATCGACCCCGACGAGTGGGACTTCGACCGGCCGCGCCGCTGATCTCCCGCAGGATTGCGATCAGCCGACGACGACGCCCCCGCGGATGACACGCTCCACGATCGGCACGCCGGGCCGGTAGGCCAGATGCACACGGGTCGGAGCGTCCAGCACGACCAGATCGGCTCGGGCCCCGGTGCCGAGGTGGCCCACGTCGTCACGACGCAGCGCCCGCGCACCGCCCGCGGTCGCCGCCCACACCGCCTCCGCCGGCGTCATGCCCATCTCGCGCACGGCGAGCGCGATCATGAGCGGCATCGACGACGTGAAGCTCGTGCCGGGGTTGCAGTCGCTCGCGAGGGCGACCGTCACGCCGGCGTCGAGAAGGCGGCGCGCATCGGGGTACGGCTGCTTCGTCGAGAACTCCACGCCGGGCAGCAGGGTCGCGACCGTCTGCGAGGCGGCGAGCGCACGCACGTCGTCGTCGCTCAGGTGGGTGCAGTGGTCGACGGATGCCGCGCCCTGCGCGACGGCGAGGGCGACACCCTCGCCTGGTCCGAGCTGATTGCCGTGCACGCGGATGCCGAGGCCTGCGGCGGCGCCGGCGCGGAGCACACGCTCGGCTTCGGCGGGCGTGAAGGCGCCGCGCTCGCAGAACACATCGATCCACCGTGCATGACGACGCACCGCGTCGAGCATGGTCCCGCAGACGAGGTCGACATAGGCGTCGCGGTCATCGGTGTACTCGGCAGGAACGACATGGGCGCCGAGGAACGTGACCTCGTCGGTCACTTCGGCCGCGAGCCGTGCGAGCCGCACCTCTCCCTCGACCGTCAGGTCGTAGCCGGTCTTGACCTCGAACGTCGTCGTGCCCTGAGCGTGCAGCTCGGCGACGAAGCCCGCCAGCCTCCGGCGCAGCTCCTCGTCGGTCGCGGCGCGCGTGGCGGCGACGGTGCGCCGGATGCCGCCGGCCTCATACCTGCGCCCGGCCATCCGCGCCTCGAACTCGTCGGCGCGGTCGCCGCCGAACACGAGGTGGGTGTGGCTGTCGACGAAGCCCGGCACGACGGCGCGCCCGTCGAGATCGAGCACCTCATCGGCATCCGCTGCCTGTGAGGGAAGCTGCGTCGACGGGCCGGCCCACGCGACGCGGTCGCCGTCGATCAGCACGGCAGCGTCGGCGAACGTGCCACACGGGTCTCCGGGCGATGCGACGTTGGTGGTCAGCTCGCCGATGCCGGTGATGAGCAGCGTGCTCACAGCATCGGCACCTTCAGGCCGCGCTCGCGGGCGACCTCGACGGCCCGCTCGTAGCCCGCGTCGACATGGCGCATGACGCCCGTGCCAGGGTCGTTCGTCAGCACCCGTTCGAGCTTCTCCGCGGCAAGCGCCGTGCCGTCTGCCACCGTGACCTGACCGGCATGGATCGATCGTCCGATGCCGACGCCGCCGCCGTGGTGGATCGACACCCACGAGGCCCCCGACGCCGTATTGAGCAGGGCGTTCAGCAGCGGCCAGTCGGCGATGGCATCCGAGCCGTCGGCCATGCCCTCCGTCTCGCGGTACGGCGAGGCGACCGACCCGGCGTCCAGGTGATCACGGCCGATCACGATCGGGCCCTTCAGCTCGCCGGACGCGACCATCTCGTTGAACTTGAGCCCCGCGAGGTGCCTCTCCTTGTACCCCAGCCAGCAGATGCGTGCGGGAAGTCCTTCGAAGTGCACCGTGCGCCCCGCCTTCTCGAGCCACCGCGACAGCGCCGCGTCATGCGGGAACAGCTCGGCGACGGCACGATCGGTCCTGGCGATGTCGTCGGGGTCGCCCGACAGCGCCACCCACCGGAACGGTCCGCGCCCTTCGGCGAACAGGGGCCGGATATAGGCAGGCACGAACCCAGGGAAGTCGAACGCCCGCGCACAGCCGCCGAGCTCCGCCTCTCGACGGATCGAGTTGCCGTAGTCGAACACCGCGGCCCCGGCATCCTGGAACCCCACCATCGCCTCGACGTGGCGCGCCATCGACGCACGAGCCATCGCCGTGAAGCCCTCGGGATCGCGCGCGGCCTCCGCTTTCGCGTCGTCGAACGCGATCTCACGCGGCACGTAGGCCAGGGGGTCATGCGCGCTCGTCTGGTCGGTCACGACGTCGACCGTCACCTCTCCCGCGCGGTGTCGGCGCAGCATCTCGGGGAACACATCGGCCGCGTTGCCGACGACGCCGACGCTCAGCGCCCGCCCTGCCGCCTTCGCCTGGGTCACGCGCGCGACCGCGGCGTCGAGGTCGGCGGTGTACTCGTCGAGGTAGCCGTGCTCCACCCGGCGGGCGAGCCGCGACTCGTCGACGTCGACCACGAGCACGACACCCTCGTTGAGCGTGACCGCCAGCGGCTGCGCCCCGCCCATGCCGCCCGCACCGCCCGTGAGCGTAAGCGTTCCCGACAGGTCGTCGCGGCCGAGCGAGCGCGCGACGGCAGCAAACGTCTCGTAGGTGCCCTGCAAGATGCCCTGTGTGCCGATGTAGATCCACGACCCGGCGGTCATCTGTCCGTACATCGTGAGGCCCAGCTGCTCGAGCCGCCGGAACTCGGGCCACGTCGCCCAGTCGCCCACGAGGTTCGAGTTGGCGATGAGCACACGCGGCGCCCACTCGTGCGTCCGGAACATGCCCACGGGCTTCCCCGACTGCACCAGCAGCGTCTCGTCGGCCTCCAGCTCGTCGAGCGTGCGCACGATCGCGTCGAACGCCTCCCACGAGCGCGCGGCCCGGCCCGTGCCGCCGTAGACGACGAGGTCTTCGGGGTGCTCGGCGACCTCGGGATCGAGATTGTTCATGAGCATCCGCTTGGCGGCTTCGGCGCCCCAGCTCTTGGCCGTGCGCTCCGCGCCGCGGGGAGCGCGGACGGGTGCGTGCGGTGCGACGTTCACAACTCCGGAACGCTGCTCGTCTGAAGTGGTGGTCATGGCTGATTCCCGTCCGTCGTGCCGAAATCTCCGGAGATGTGAACCGGCGACTCGGCCGCGGGTGCGTGCGGTGCGACGTTCACAACTCCGGAACGCTGCTCGTCTGAAGTGGT
>CALANM010000154.1 GCA_937926065.1 uncultured Microbacterium sp. | reverse complement strand
GCGGAGGGGGCGGCATGCCCGACACCGCCCCGACCGCACCCGCGGAGCGGACCATCACGATCGAGACAGCCGACCGCGTCGCGACGATCACCCTGCGCCGCCCCGAGGTGCTCAACGCCCTCGATTCTCACACCCACCGTGCGATCGCCCAGGCGATCGTCGACCTGGAGCGCGACGACGAGGTCGCCGCGATCGTCATCGCGGCCGAGGGGCGTGCATTCTGCTCCGGGTCCGACCTGCGTGAGATCGGCCAGCTGGCCGGCGCCGCGGAGCAGGAGTACGTGGCGCTCGACTTCAGCACCAAGAACCGGATCGCCACCTGCACCAAGCCCGTCGTGGCCGCCATCCAGGGCTACTGCGTCGGCGGCGGCATGGAGCTCGCACTCGCGTGCGACCTGCGCGTCGCCGCAGACGACGCGATCTTCGCCATGCCGGAGGTGAGCCTGGGCAGTCTTCCCGGCTCGGGCGGCCTGCAGCGGCTGCCGCAGGTGGTCGGAGTGGGTATCGCGAAGGAGTGGATCCTCACGGGTCGTCGGGTGCCGGCAGACGAGGCGCACGTCCGCGGGCTCGTCAACACCGTCGTGCCCCGTGACCGGCTCGCCGAGGCGGCGCACGACCTCGCCGCAGACCTGGCGCGCAAGAGCCCGCTCGCGCTGCGGCTCGCCAAGGTGGCGCTCACGCCCGAGCCGCTGGCCGACCGCGGCCTGGTGGCCGCCTTCCAGATGTTGGCCGGGGATGCCACGCATTCCCAGCCGTCCTACTCGTCCGCGACCCGACGCTTCTCCAGCCCGGGCTCGGGAGCGGGCGACACCCAAAGCGAGCGGCCGACCGGCCCACTCGCACCAAGAGAAAGAAGTGAGTGATGAAACGAATAACGGCAACGACGCCTCGTTCAGGACTCCGCCGTCTGCGTGCGGGGGTGGTGACAGCCGTCGCCGCTGCCGCACTGGTGCTGAGCGCCTGCTCCGGAGGCGGCGGCACCGGAAACACCGGCAACAACAGCGGTGACGGATCCGGCACCGAGATCAGGATCGCGCTCGCCGAGGAGCCGCGGTCTCTCGCCAGCTGGAACGCCTACTCGAACGACGGGCACCCCATCCTGCGCAACGTCGGCGAGGCGCTCCTCAACCGCGATCCCGACAGCTCGGAGCTGGTCCCTGAGCTCGCGACCGAATGGGAGCAGGTCGACGACCTCACGTGGAAGTTCACGCTGCGTGAGGGAGTGAAGTTCCACAACGGCGTCGACTTCAATGCTGAGACCGCTGCCGCCGGCCTCAACTACGTGCTCGATGCCGACAACGCGTTCCCGATGCGCACCTTCCTCGGCCCGGACGTGACGTTCTCCGCCGACGGCGAGTATGCGCTGCTGGCGAAGACCGAGACGCCCGACCCGATCCTGCCGACGCGTCTGTACTTCGTCACGATCCCGGAGCCCGGGCAGATCGAGTCCGACCCGCAGGCGTACGAGACGACCCCCATCGGCACCGGACCGTACAAGTTCGTGTCATGGGACCGCGGTCAGAGCATCGTCCTCGAGGCGAACGACGACTGGTGGGGCAAGAACGACACGGCTGACGCGCACGGCGAGCAGCAGATCACCAAGGCGACCTACGTCTTCCGTCCTGAGACCGCGGTGCGCGCCGCGATGGTCGGCCAGGGCGAGGCCAGCCTCGCCAACCGCATCACGACCGAGCAGTGCGACGAGGCGCCCAAGTGCGAGTCCACGCCGACCGTCGAGATGGTGATCCTGCGCCTCGACACGCCGAACCCGACGCTGGGCGACCTGCGCATCCGCCAGGCCATCTCCCTCGCGTTCGACAAGGACGTCGTCATGAACGAGCTGGGCGGCGGCGGCGAGCTGTTCGGCCAGATCGTGGGCCCGGCGGCCACCGGCTACGCCGACCTGCCTCCGTACCCGTACGACCCCGAGAAGGCGAAGCAGCTCGTCGCCGAGGCGGCGGCCGACGGCGTCGACGTGACGGTTCCGCTCCAGGTGAACGCTCGCGAGGGCTACATCCTGCGCGCGAACGAGCAGATCCAGTACATCGCCGACCAGCTCAAGGCCATCGGCCTCACGGGTGTCACCTCGGGCATGTACGAGACGGCGGCGTTCGAAGAGCAGTGGACCATCGGCTACGACAACATCCCGGAGGAGCGCGGTCTTCTCGGCCTCCAGCAGCACGGCAACGAGCTGATGGACTTCTCCGGCAGCATCGCGGGCTACTACAGCTGCGACGGCGCGACGTCGGCGTACTGCGACCCCGAGCTCGAGAAGATGTACGTCGAGGCGACCGCCGCCACCGGTGACGACCGCCAGCAGAAGCTCGCGGCCATCGCCGAGTACGTGTACGAGCAGATCCCGGTCGTCCCGATCGGCGCCCCCAGCTTCAACTTCGGCCTCGCCGAGAACGTCGACTGGGAGCCCCGCATGGACGGCTTCATCCTCCTCAAGGAGATGACCGTCGACTGACGGTCGTCCGGGGGTCGTCCGCGCCCGGCGGGCGACCCCCGGAACTCCCCATCCGCATCTTCGACCGGGCTCACGATCCACACACGCACGAACGAGGACTTCCCCATGACTTTCACCAACCCCCTCCTTGACGCCTGGCGCAACGGCCGGCAGACGATCGGTGCGTGGTGCACGCTGCCCGGCTCCTTCGCGGCCGAGGTCATCGCCCGCCAGAGCCTCGACTACGTCTGCGTCGATCAGCAGCACGGCATGATCGACGACTCCACGGCTTTCCCGATGCTGCAGGGCATCACGGCGGGCGGCGGGATCGGCATCGTGCGAGTGCGCTGGAACGAGCCGGCCGCCATCATGTCGGCGCTCGACGCCGGCGCGTACGGAGTCGTCGTCCCGATGATCGAGACGCCCGAGGATGCCGCCGCCGCCGTCCGCGCGTGCCGCTACCCTCCCCGCGGCCAGCGTTCCTACGGGCCCATCCGTGTGCGCGACGTCTTCGGGAGCACCGACCCCGACGTGATCGACCAGGTCGCCTGCATCGTCATGATCGAGACCGCGGAAGCCATGCAGCGCCTCGACGAGATCGTCGCGGTGCCTGGCGTCGACGCGGTCTACATCGGCCCCAGTGACCTCGCCCTCGCCCTCGGGGAGAAGCCCGGCCCGGCGACGCCCGTCCTCGACGAGGCGATCGACACGATCGTCGCCGCCTGTCGCAGGGCCGGGATCGCGGTCGGCATCCACACGGCCGCCGGCGACGTCGCGCGCGGCTACCTCGACCGCGGGCTCGACTTCGCGACGATCCTCTCCGACGCCGGGCTTCTCGCCTGGGCCGTGCAGCAGCAGATCGAGCGCGTCGGAGCCCTGAACACGCAGGATCGCGAGGCTGCAGCCGCCGCCCCGACCGGCTACTGAGCCCCCGAAGGAGAGTCCCGTGCTCGGCAAGTACATCCTCAAACGCCTCGTCCACGCCGTGGTCGTGCTGCTGGCCGTCCTCGTCGTCGTGTGGCTCGTCGTCAATCAGCTCGGCGACCCGGCGCGGCTGATCCTGCCGCCGTCGGCCAGTCACCAGCTCTACCTCGACACCAGAGAGGCGATGGGCCTCAACGAACCGCTCATCGTGCGCTTCTGGGACTCGTTCTCCGGGTGGGTCGTCGGCGACTTCGGCGACTCCGTGTGGCAGAAGGTGCCGGCCCTCGGACTCGTGCTGCAGCGCCTGCCCGCCACGCTCGCGCTCACGGCGCTCACTCTGGCCGTCGCCGTGCCCCTGGCGCTCGCCCTGGGCATCCTCTCGGCCCTGCGGCCGGGAAGCCTCCTCGACCGTGCGCTCACGACGATCTCGCTCGCGGGCGTCTCGATCGCGGAGTTCTGGCTGGGCCTGATGCTCATCCTGATCTTCGGCGTGCAGCTGGGGCTCCTCCCGACCTCCGGCTACGGGGGCCTCGAGTACGCCATCCTGCCGGCGGCGGCGCTCGCGTTCCGTCCACTCGGCCGCCTCGCGCAGGTGGCGCGCTCGACCCTCGTCGAGGAGATGCAGAAGCCCTACATCATCACGCTGCGCGCCCAGGGGATGTCCGAGGGGCGGATCGTCCGGCGCCACGCCCTGAAGAACAGCCTCATCCCCGTCATCACCGTCCTGGGCGACGAGCTGGCCTCGTTCCTCAACGGCGCGGTCGTCATCGAGATGATCTTCGCCTGGCCGGGCGTCGGGTCCCTGTTCATCCAGGCGATCGAGCGCCGCGACCTGCCCCTGGTGCTCGCCTGCGTCTTCGTGATCGCGACCCTCGTCATCATCGTCAACCTCGTCATCGACCTCGCCTACGCGTGGATCG
>CALANM010000153.1 GCA_937926065.1 uncultured Microbacterium sp. | reverse complement strand
CACGAGCGTCGCGATCTGGTCGTTGCGGCTGCGACCGGCGCGCAGCTTGCCGCCGAGATCGGGGCCGACCTCGGCGATGAGCGCCGCCTCGAGAGCACCGTGCACGTCTTCGTCTGCGGGCTGGGCGACGAGCGTGCCGTCGGTGACCGCACGGGCCAGCGCGTCGAGACCCGCGTGCATGCGCGCCTCTTCGTCGGCGGTGAGGTAGCCCGCAGCGGCGAGCGCCTTGGTGTGGGCGTGCGAGCCGGCGATGTCGTACAGCGCAAGCGTCCAGTCGAAGTGCGTCGAGCGGCTCAGCTCCTGGAGCTCAGGAGAGGGTCCGGTCGCGAAGCGCGCTCCCCAGAGTGCGCCTTCGTTCGTGCCATGCGGTGTCGATTCGGTCACTTCACCAGCCTAGTCGCGCCGCCCGTCCCCGACCGGCCGGTGACATCGGGGTCGGATGCCGCGAACCGGCTCGCCCACGCGACGAGGCGCTCCATCGGACCCTGCCCGATCAGCAGCGCCCACGTGGTGCAGGCGACGAGGGTCGTGATGACGAAGATCGGCAGCGGGTCGAGCGCGCGGAAGCCCGACAGGTCGCCGATCTCCTCGAGCAGGAGGGCGGCGGCGATCGCCCACGCGACGATCTGTCCCACGTAGGCGGTGAGCGGCATCGACCCGACCGCCCGCAGGGGAAGCACGATCCACGTGAGAGGCGTGCGGCAGACGAGGAGCGACGCCCCGAGCACGGCGAGCGCGAACCCTCCCGACCCGACGACTTCGAAGAGCCCGCCGGAGTGCGCGTCGGCGGTCCACACCGGCGCGAGGCCGTCCTGGATCGGCACCGGGAACAGCCCCGCGGCGCTGTAGCCGAGAAGGGCGCCGAGGGATCCTCCGACGAGGAGGAGCAGGGCGGTGGCTGCCCTGCCCAGGTCGGAGCGGCCCGCGGCGAGTCCGGCGACGACGAACGCCGCCCACGTTGTGAACGGGTAGTGCCAGCCGAGCAGAAGCGAAAGGTCGGCACCGGTCGCGCCCTGCCAGACCGGCAGGTCGTTGAGCCACGGCTGCACCCACGGCATGACGAGGGCGAGCACGACGGCGAGCGCCCACAGCACGGGCGGTCGCAGGCTCAGCAGCGGAAGCGCGAGCAGGAACAGCACGGCGTAGGCGGGCAGGATGACGTAGACCGGCACCCCAGTGAGGACGAGCGCCACGCCGATCAGCCAGATGAGTCCGGCGCGCGCCGCGATCCGCATCCGCCGGAGCGCGAGTGTGTCGCCGTCGACGGGGGTCGCTCCCCCTGTGACGAGCGCGAGGGAGACGCCGGCCAGCGTCGCGAACAGGATCGACGAGCGGCCGTTCGCCAGGTCGATCCATGTCTCGGGTCGCGACCAGTCGAACGCGTCGATCGTGAGCAGGTGTGCGGCGAACATCCCGAGCACGGCGAGCCCACGGGCGAGGTCGACGCCCGCGATGCGTGACGGGGCGAGCGCGCCGGAGCGAGGTCGACGGCCAGGGCGGTCGGGGCCTTCGACGGCATCCCCGCTCGTCGCGCTCACACCCGACTCCGCCTCAGCCCGTCGCCGTCACTGCTGCCGCAGGAGCCAGACCAGCAGCGCCTTCTGCGCGTGGAGGCGATTCTCCGCCTCGTCCCACACGACGCTCTGCGGACCGTCGATCACCTCGGCGTCGACCTCATAGCCGCGGTCGGCAGGCAGGCAGTGAATGAAGATCGCGTCGCTCTTGGCGAGCGACATCGTCTCCTGGGTGACCTTGTACGCGCCCAGGTCGCGCAGGCGCGCGATCTTCTCCTCTTCCTTGCCCATCGACACCCACGTGTCGGTGACGATGACATCGGCGCCGGCCGCCGCCTCGAGCGGGTCGGTGTAAAGGGTGACCGATCCACCGGTCTCCTCGGCGATGCGGTCGGCATCCGCCACGACGTCTTCACGCGGCGCGTACTCCTCGGGCGATGCGACGCGCACATGCATGCCGGCGGTGACGCCCGCGAGAACATAGGAGTGGCCCATGTTCGACTTGCCGTCGCCGAAGAACGCCAGGGTGAGGCCCTTCAGCTCGCCCTTGTGCTCGCGGATCGTGAGCAGGTCGGCGAGCAGCTGACACGGGTGGAAGTCGTCGCTGAGCGCGTTGACGACGGGCACCCGGGTGCCGCGAGCCATCTCTTCGAGCCCCGACTGCGCGTACGTCCGCCACACGATCGCCGCCACCTGACGCTCGAGCACGCGAGCCGTGTCGGACGGCGTCTCCTTGCCGCCGAGCTGGCTGTTGGCGGTCGAGATGATGAGCGGCGAGCCACCCAGATCCGCAATGCCCACGGCGAAGGAGACCCGCGTGCGCGTAGACGACTTGTCGAAGATCACCGCGACCGTCTGCGGGCCCTCGAGCGGCTTGAGCTTCCAGCGGTCCTTCTTGAGCGCGAGCGCGAGGTCGAGGATCTCGGCCTGCTCGGCGGGGGTCAGGTCGTCATCGCGCAGCAGGTGGCGGGTCATGCGTGCTCCTCGGGTGTCGTGTGGCTCTCGTCGAGCAGGAGGGAGTCTTCGACGGTGCGCAGCGCGCGGCCGAAGAGATCGATGAACTCGTCGACTTCGACGTCGCCGATCGTGAGGGCGGGAGCCAGGCGCACGGTCTCCTCATTTGCTGCGTTGACGATGAGGCCATGCTGCTGAGCGGCCGCGACGACGGCGCCGGCGACGGGGTGACGCAGTCCGATGCCGATGAGCAGACCCCGACCCCGCACTTCGGTGACCAGCGTCGACTCGAGGCCGAGGATCGCGGCGCGCAGCTGACCGCCGCGCTCCGTGGCGTTGGCGAGGAGCCCGGCACGCTCGATCTCCTCGAGCACCGCCACCGAGACGGCCGTCGCGAGCGCGTTGCCGCCGAAGGTCGAGCCGTGCGTTCCCGGGTAGAACAGCTCGCTCGCCTCGCCAAAGGTGATGAGCGCGCCGATCGGGAAGCCGCCGCCGATGCCCTTGGCGACGGTGATGGCATCGGGCGTGACGCCGGTGTGCTGGAACGCGAACCACTCGCCCGTGCGGCCGGCGCCCGTCTGGATCTCGTCGATGATGAGGAGCGCGCCGTGGCGGGCGGTGAGCTCGCGCGCAGCCTCGAGGAAGCCCTCGGGAAGATCGATGACTCCCGCCTCGCCCTTGATGGGTTCGACGAACAGAGCCGCGACGCGGTCGTCCATCGCCGCTTCAAGCGCCTCGATCGACGTGTCGAGGAACTCCACGCCAGGGACCATCGGCTCGAACGGCGCCTGCATGTAGGGCTTGCCGGTGAGGGCGAGGGTGCCCATCGTGCGCCCGTGGAAGGCGTTCTTGAGCGCGAGGATGCGGGGTCGGCCGATGCCGCCTTCCCGCGGAGCGCCGTGCAGACGGGCGAGCTTGAACGCCGCCTCGTTCGCCTCGGCGCCCGAGTTGGCGAAGTAGACGCGACCCGACTCCCCCGTGCCTGCGAGCCTCTTCAGCAGGCCCGCGAGCTGGAGCTGCGGCGGAGTGGCGAAGAAGTTCGAGACGTGTGTCAGGGTCGCCGCCTGCCGCGAGACGGCGTCGACGAACACGGGGTGCGCATGCCCGAGGGAGGTGACGGCGATGCCGCCCAGGAAGTCGAGGTATCGGCGTCCGGCGTCGTCCCACAGGTAGGCGCCCTCGCCGCGCGTGAACAGCGCCAGCCGGTCGCCCGCGTTGCGCACGAGATCGCGCGTCGCGTCTTCCTGCCAGGCAGCCTGCATCAACGTATCGCTCATTTCGCCACGACCTCGGTTCCGATTCCCTGTTCTGTGAAGATCTCGACCAGCACCGAGTGGGGCTGGCGTCCGTCGATGATGGCCGCAGTGTCGACCCCGCCGTCGACGGCGTCCAGACACGCCTGCATCTTGGGGATCATCCCCGATTCCAGCGTGGGAAGCATCTCGCGCAGCTCGGCCGCCGTCAGGTGCGACACGAGCGAATCGCGGTTCGGCCAGTCGGCGTAGAGGCCCGGCACGTCGGTGAGCACGACGAGCTTCGACGCGCCGAGCGCCACCGCGAGAGACGCGGCCGCGGCATCCGCGTTGACGTTGAGCGACTGGCCGGGGTTGTCGAGGTCGGGCGCGATCGACGAGACGATCGGGATGCGGCCCGCGTTGAGCTGATCCAGCACGGGCTGCGGGTCGACGCCCACGACATCGCCGACATGCCCCAGGTCATGCGCGACCCCGTCGATGACGACACCGCGACGGCGCCCGCGGAACAGTCCCGCGTCCTCACCCGACAGGCCAGTGGCCAGAGGACCGTACGCGTTGATCTTCGAGACGAGCTGCGGGTTGATCTGCCCGGTCAGCACCATGCGCACGACGCTGATCGCCTCCGTCGAAGTCACCCGGTAGCCGCCCTTGAACTCGCTCGGAATCGACAGCCGATCGAGCATCTTCGAGATCTGCGGGCCTCCCCCGTGGACGACGACCGGCTTGACCCCGACGAAGCGGAGATAGGCGATGTCCTGCGCGAACGCGTCCTGCAGCTCCTCCGACACCATCGCGTTGCCGCCGTACTTGATCACGATGATCTGATCGCGGAACCGGCGTAGCCACGGCAGCGATTCGATGAGGACGGCGGCCTTCGCGGCGGCTTCCTCCGGAGTGGTCTGCTGCAGATCGGTCATGAGGAGTAGGCGCTGTTCTCGTGGACGTAGTCGTGGGTGAGGTCGTTGGTGAGGATCGTCGCCTCTGCCTGCCCGACCTTCAGGTCGATGAGGATGTCGGTCGCGCGCGGCGTGAGGTCGACCTCCTCGCGAGGACGGTCGGGGCCGCCTGCGCTGCACACCCGGACCCCGTTGAACCAGACGTCGACGTCGTACGGGTCGAACGCGGCATCCGTCGTTCCGATCGCGGCGAGCACTCGGCCCCAGTTGGGATCGTTGCCGAAGATCGCCGCCTTGAAGAGGTTGTTGCGCGCCACCGAGCGGCCCACGACGACCGCGTCGTCTTCGGAGGCGGCGTTCACCACGCGGATCGCGATGTCGTGGCTGGCGCCCTCGGCGTCTGACTGCAGCTGCTGTGCGAGATCGAGGCTGACCTCCGCGAGCGCCGCCTGGAAGTCGCCCAGGTCGGGACAGATGCCGCTGGCGCCACTGGCGAGGAGGGTCACCTGGTCGTTGGTCGACATGCAGCCGTCGGAGTCGAGGCGGTCGAACGTGCGAGACGTGACGGCTCGGAGGGCGGTGTCGAGCTCCGCCGAATCGAGGTCGGCGTCGGTCGTGATGACCACCAGCATCGTCGCGAGCCCCGGCGCGAGCATCCCCGCGCCCTTGGCCATGCCGCCGATGGTCCAGCCGTCACGCGAGACGACCGAGCGCTTGGGCTTCGAGTCGGTCGTCATGATCGCCAGTGACGCGTCTTCGCCGCCGTCGGCGCTGAGGGCGCTGATCGCCGCCTCGGTGCCCTTGAGCACCTTTGCGCGGAACACCTCGTCGCCCGAGCCGATGAGCCCCGTCGAGCAGACGATGATGTCGCCCGCGCTCACGTCCAGGAGCCCGGCAGCCGTCTCGGCGGTCTGATGCGTCGTCTGGAACCCGAAGCTGCCCGTGAAGCAGTTCGCCCCGCCCGAGTTGAGCACGACCGCCTCGACCACACCGTCGGCGATCGCCTGCTGCGACCACAGGATGGGGTTGGCCTTGGCGCGGTTGCTCGTGAACACGGCGGCGCCCGCCTTGCGGGGTCCTCGGTTGACGACGACGGCGACGTCCTTCGCTCCCGTCGACTTGAGTCCGGCGGACACACCCGCCGCTTCGAATCCCTGGGCTGCGGTGACGCTCACGGCGCGACTCCGTTCACGGTGAGGCCCGTGGCCTCGGGAAGGCCGAGGGCGATGTTCATGGACTGGACAGCAGCACCGGCCGTGCCCTTGACGAGGTTGTCGACGGCGGTGACGACCACGACGCGGCCGGCCGCCCGATCGATCGCGAGGCCCATGAGGGCCGTGTTGGCGCCGATGACGTCGGCGGTGCGGGGGAAGCGTCCTTCGGGCAGCAGTCGCACGAACTGCTCGCCCGCATAGGCGTTCTCCCACGCACCGCGGATCTCCTCGTCGGACACACCGGCGGCGATCGGCGCGCTCGAAGTCGCCAGGATGCCGCGCGCCATCGGCACAAGCACCGGTGTGAACGAGATGCGCACGTCGTCGGCCGCGACCGCTCCCGTGTCGACGAGGGCCTGCCGGATCTCGGGGATGTGCCGGTGCGTTCCGCCGACGGCATACGGGTTCGCGCTGCCGAGCAGCTCGGATGCCAGGAGGTGCGGCTTGAGGCTCTTGCCGGCGCCGGAGGGCCCGACGGCGAGGACGGTCACGATGTCGCTCGGGTCGACGACGCCCGCGGCGACGCCCGGTGCGAGGCTCAGCGAGACGGTCGACGCGTTGCAGCCAGGCGCTGCGATCCGCGACGCGCCGACGAGTCGTTCGCGCTGACGTCCACCCGCGACGGGAAGCTCAGGCACGCCGTAGACCCACGGCTCGTGGAAGACCCCGCCGTAGAACGCATCCCATGCCGCCTGGGAGGTGAGACGGTGGTCGGCGCCGGCGTCGATCACGAGCGGCACGTCGCCGAGGGCGTCGGTGTACTGACCCGACTGACCGTGCGGGAGCGCGAGGAAGACGATGTCGTGCCCCGCGAGCACCTCAGGCGTGGTGTCGGCGAGCGTCAGGTGCGCGAGCGACGGGAGGTGCGGCTGGTGGTCGATCAGCGGCTGTCCCGCGTTGGAATGCGCGGTGACCGTGCGGATCTCGATGTCGGGATGGGCTGCGAGCAGGCGGAGGATCTCGCCGCCGGCATAGCCGGAAGCGCCGGAGACGGCGACCGAATAGGTCATGATTCAACCTTATTGTCTGGGAGCAGGGGCCGATGACGGCGACGCCTGCAGCTCGACCCGGCTGACGCGGGGAGCGTGCGGCGTCGCCTAGCTTCGGCGGCCGGCCAGACGTCGGCGCGCACGGAAGACCGTCGAGACGGTGATCGTGGCGGCCGCGGGCATGCGGGAAGGCTATCTCCGCGAGCGTGTACGTCGCAAATCGAGGGGTCAGCGCTGCCCGATGAGGTCGAGCTCCTCGGCCCGCGTCGGGCCCGCGCGCCGGCTGCGGTCGAGCCCGCGGTCGCGCTCGTCGGCGAGCACACGCTCGAGCGTCTCGTCCAGAGAGCGCACCCGCCCACCTGACGCGAGATAAGCCTCGCCCGACCGCGTCGCGAAACCCGGCATGTCGTCGGGGAGCCACAGGGGCAGCGACCGCGGTCCCGCCCAGTGCGCGACGCCGTGTTCGACGAGCCAGTCAGACGGCGCGGAGACGACGGGACCGGTGTGGCCGGCCGCGGCACGCGCGATCGCCAGCATGTCGGCCAGCGAACGCGACGGACCGATGGTGTTGACGGCGCCATGCCAGCGGCGCAGCGCGGATTCGACGGCGAAGTCGGCCAAGTCGTCGACGTCGATCACCTGTGCGTGGAGAGACGCGCCCTCCGGCACGAGCACGGGCTGGTCAGCGGCGAGCGCGAACCGGGCCGGCCAGTATCCGAAGCGGTCGGTGGGGTCGCCCGGACCGACGATGAGGCCCGGGCGAAGGATGGCCGCCCGGTCCCCCAGCGCACGCACGAAGCCTTCCCCCGCCGACTTGGCGCGGGAGTAGTCCGATGGGTCGCGATCGACGGCGGGCTCCGCGAGCGCAGCCGTCTCGTCAGCGCCGACGACGTCGTTCGCCGCGTAGGCGGAGAAGCTCGACACGTACGTCCAGTGTCCCGCCCGGGCGCCGAGCGCCTGGACGGCATCCTCGACGTGCCCCGGGTGCGACGACACGTCGACGACCTCGTCCCACTCATGCCGAGCGACCTCGCCGTACGCCTCCGGATCGTCTCGGTCGCCGACGACGAGCCGCGCGCCGTCCGGCGCCTCGCGAGATCCACGCGCCAGGCAGACGACGGCCGCTCCGCGATCGACCCAGCGCTGCGCGATGCGGCGGCTCAGCCACCCCGTTCCTCCCAGGATCAGGACGTCGGTCATGACGACAGTCCAGCACGATCGGACCGGCCGGCGAAAGGTCCGATCGCCGAGGGCGGACAGTGTCAGACCGGGAAATCCTTGATGCGCCGGAGCAGGTCGGGTCCGGTGCGGTCGAGCGCGCGTCCGCCTACCGCGACGCCCACGACGATCATGACGAGCCCCACAACCACTCCTGCCGCCAGCGCGAGCCATCCGAGGAGCGCGGAGTCCCACACCAGGCTGAGGAGCGCGAGCGCGAGCGTGGGCGCCGAGACCGTGACGCAGGCGCCCCAGACGACGAAGACGAGCAGGCCGTTGACGAACGTCTGCCCCGGCACAGAGCGGAACGGGCTGTCGCCGGGCGCGGCGACGGGAGAGACGATGAGCGCCGACGACACGGCCGTGACGCCGTATCCGGCCAGCAGCACACCGAGCGCCGCCCCCAGCACCGCCGGGAACCGGTGCCATGCGTCGGCGAGCGCCGTGGTCACGACGGCGACGACGATCAGCAGCGGCACTCCGAGGCACGCCGCCCCGAGGATGCGCCCGAGGCGGTCATCGCGGCCGCGGATGCCGGTGGCCAGCACCGACGCGAAAGCGGTGCCGTCGTAGGAGATATCGGTGTAGCCCGCGATCGCCAGCACGAGCGCGATCACCACGGGGCATGCAGCGAACAGGAACCCGTCGGTGCCGCCGGCGAAGGCGAACAGCACGGGGAACAGCGGCACCACCAGAAGCTGCCGCAGGTAGCGCGGATCACGCACCCAGGCGGTGAGCGAACGTGCCCACGTGGCCCCCACCCCTCCTGTCGGCATGACGCCGAACAGACGCAGGGTCCCGGTCGGCACGGCGCGGACAGCCTGCTGCGGCGGTGACGTCGTCGCCGTGCGCAGCGTCCTGCTCCACAGCCACAGCAGGAGGCCGAGGCTGGCCACGGCGATCGCGAGCCTGGCGACCGCGACGAAGGGGGCGCCCGTGGCGATCGCCGCGGGGACGCCCCACGCGGCGCCGAGCGGCGTCCAGGCGAGCACTCGGGCGGCATCGGTCAGCTGCGACCCGAGATCGCCGGCAGCATCGACCAGCGCCAGGATGCCGGTGATGATCGGCCCCGACAGGATCAGGAGCACCAGTACGACCGTGCCGGCGATCTCCTGGCCACGCCGGCCTCCCCCACGCGCGTCAGCGAGAGCCGACATCAGCTGCGACGCCACGACGCAGGTGACGACCGCCACGAGCGCACACGGCACGGCCACGACGGCCGCGGCGGGATGCCGGAGCCACAGGAGGAAGGAGGCGACCGATGCGACGGTCGTGACGATGCCGGGGATCCCGGTAAGGCCCGCGGCGGCGAGCGCGGTCATGAGCTGCGCGGGTCGCAGCGGGAAGGGCGCCAGGCGTCGGGCGTCGACCGTCGCATCCAGCCCCGCCAGGAGGAGCGGCCCGAACAGCCAGCCCAGCAGCAGGGCCGAGCCGGCCAACACGACCACGGTGGAGACGACCTCGACGGTCTGCGTCAGACCGAGAAGCAGCATCGCGCCGATGATCAGCCCGACCGTGGCGAGAGCCCAGAGCGCGCCGAAGACGAAGCCCACGAGCTGCCACGGGCGACGAGCGAGGTTGTTGCCGAGGGCGCGGTACCGGATGCGCAGCACGGTCGCGCTGAGCGACGCTGTGTTCCGCACCGCGGTCACACCGGTCGCAGCCATTCCGGCCCCTGAGAGGCATGCCGCCCGCCGACGAGCGCGACGAACCGGTCTTGCAGGGTCTGGCCCGCACGCACATCTTCGACCGGACCGGCGGCGAGCACGCGCCCGTTGGCGATGACTGCCACGTGATCGCACATGCGCTGCACGAGATCCATGGAGTGGCTCGAGACGATGACGGTCCCGCCGGATGCCGTGTACCCGCGCAGGACGTCTTCGATGTTCGCGGCCGACACCGGGTCGACCGACTCGAACGGCTCGTCGAGCACGAGCAGGCGCGGCGCGTGCACGAGTGCGCATGCGAGCGCGACCTTCTTGGTCATGCCGGCCGAGTAGTCCGCCACGATCGTGCCGGCAGCCTCGCCCAGGTCCATGAGCGTGATCAGGTCGGCGACGCGCGGCGCGATCTCCGGCCGCGGCAGGCCGAACATCATCGCGGTGTACGTGATGAGCTGCTCACCCGTGAGGCGATCGAACAGGCGCACCCCGTCAGCGAGGTTGCCGATCATGCGCTTGGCGGTCACCGGATCGCCCCAGACGTCGACGCCATGCACGTGGACGGCTCCGGCATCCGGTCGGAGCAGGCCCGTCGCCATCGAGAGCGTCGTGGTCTTGCCCGCACCGTTGGGGCCCACGAGTCCGAAGAACGATCCCGTCGGCACGTCGAGGTCGATGCCGTCGACGGCGACCTTCTCGCCGAACCGCTTGACGAGTGCGCTGATGCGCAGCGCCGCCGCCGGCGCTCCGTTCTCGTTCATTCCGCCGAGCCTAGTGGCAGACGAAGCGAGGTCACTCACGAAGCGTCGCGCCGAAGCGCTCCCTCGCGACGGCGACGCCCGCGAGCTTCGCCTCGGTCGCTTCGGCGGCCGTGAGCGTGCGGTCGTCGGCGCGGAAGCGCAACGAGAAGGTGAGGCTCTTCGCACCCTCGGGAACACCCTGACCGCGGTAGTCGTCGACAAGCCGCAGCGACTCCAGGAGCGCACCGGCCCCCGTCACGAGAGCGTCGCGCAGCTCTCCCGCCGGCACGGAGGCGTCCACCACGAGCGAGACGTCCTGCGTCGCCGCCGGGTAGCCCGACAGGGTCGCCGCCACCACGCGGGAGCCGGCGCGCTCCAGCAGGCGGTCGAGGTCGAGCTCGGCGACGATGACGCGTCCCGGGATGTCAGCGGCCGCCGACACGGCGGGCAGGAGCTCTCCGACATAGCCGACCTCGACGCCGTCGGCGGTCACGGCGCCTGCGCGGCCCGGGTGAAGAGCCGCTCGCTGGGTCGGCGTGACCTCCACGTCGACGCCTGCGGCCGCGGCGATCGCGCGGACCGCGTCGACGCCGTCGGCGAGGTCGAATGCCTCCGCAGCGGACCCCACCTGCTTCGCGATGCGGTTTCCGGTCAGCAGCACGGCGACGTGGCGGGGCTGGGGCGGGATCGCGGCGTCGAGAGCGGCGAGGGTCGCGGCATCCGGACGCACGGCCGCCGGCGGCACGACATCCGTGCCGTAGCGCACACCCGGTGCGGGCAGGAAGACGGTGCCCGTCTCGAACAGCGCGAGATCGGTGAGTCCGCGCGAGATGTTGCGGTGAGCGACCTGCAGAAGGCCCGGAATCAGCGAGCGACGAAGGAACGGCGCCTGGCCGTCGAGCGGGTTGGCGAGCTTGACGCTCGGCAGGTGCTCGCCGCTCGCGGAGCCATGCAGATCGTTCTGCTCCTCCGTCGTGAACCCGAACGACGGGGTCTCGACGAAGCCGGCGGCCGCGAGGGCGTTGGCGACTCGGCGCCGTCCCGCCTGCGCGGGCGTGAAGCCGCGCCCCGACGGCGGAGTCGGCAGCTCGGAGGGGATGCGGTCGTATCCCGTGATCCGGGCGACCTCCTCCGCGAGCGTCCATTTGTCGGTGAGATCGGGGCGCCACGACGGCGGGATGATGCTCCACGACGCGTCGTCAGAGGCCGCGGCATCCACTTCGCAACCGATCTTCTCGAGCGAGCCGATCACCTCGTCGTCGGTGTAGTCGACGCCGATGAGACGCGACACGAAGCCGCGCGGCAGCTCGATCGCCTCGACGAACACCTCGGTGAACAGCGCGCCCCCCGCCTCGGTGTCCAGCGTTCCGCCGGCGTACTCGACCATCAGGTCGGCCACACGCCGCGCCGCCACGAACGGGATCAGCGGGTCGACACCGCGCTCGAACCGCTTGGAGGCCTCAGACGGCAGCTTGTGCCGACGGGCCGTGCGTGCGATCGAGACCGGATCGAAGATGGCCGCCTCGATGAGCACGTTGCGGGTCGCGTCGGACATCTCGGTCGTGCCGCCGCCCATGACGCCGGCGAGGCCGATCGGCCCGGACTCATCGGTGATGAGCAGGTCTTCGGGGCTGAGCGTGCGCTCTTTGCCGTCGAGGGTCGTGAGCTTCTCGCCCTCGGCGGCGCGGCGCACCGTGATGCCGCCGGTCAGCCGGTCGAGGTCGTAGCCGTGGATGGGGTTGCCGAGCTCGAGCATGACGTAGTTGGTGATGTCGATCAGCACGCCCAGCGAACGGATGCCGGCCAGCGTCAGCCTCGCGACCATCCACGCGGGAGTCGGCTTGGTGGGATCGACGTCGCGCACGATGCGCACGACGAACTCGCTCGCTCCCACGCGCCCGCGGATGGGCGCCTCGTCGACGACGGCCACGTCGAAGCCGCCGGTGGGCTGCTGCAGGTCCTCGAACGGACGGTCGGCCGGGTCGCGGAAGGCGGCGCCCGTCGCGTGCGAATACTCACGCGCGACGCCGCGCAGGCTCAGGGCGTAGCCGCGGTCAGGCGTCACGTTGATCTCCACCGCGACGTCGTCGAGCCCGAGCAGCGAGATCGCGTCAGCGCCCACCTCAGGGTCGAGGCCCAGCTCGACCAGCCGCAGGATGCCGCTGTGCTCCTCGCCGAGGCCCAGTTCACGCGCCGAGGCGATCATGCCGTCCGACACATGGCCGTAGGTCTTGCGCGCCGCGATCGGGAACGGGCCGGGCAGCACGGCGCCCGGAAGCGTCACGACGACCTTGTCGCCGGCGAAGAAGTTACGTGCGCCGCACACGATGCCGCGCACTCCGCCGTTGGCCTCGCCCACGTCGACCTGGCACCAGCGGATCGTCTTGCCGTTGGACTGCGGCTCCTCGACGAACTCGACCACCTGCCCCACGACGATGGGGCCCTGGAGGTCGAAGCCGTGCACGTCCTCCTCCTCGAAGCCGACGGACACGAGCGACGCCAGGACGTCTTCCGGCGTCGCGTCGGGCGCGACATCGACGTACTCGCGGAGCCACGAAAGCGGGACGCGCATCAGACCACCATTCCGAACTGCTCACTGAAGCGGACATCGCCCTCGGCCATGTCGCGCATGTCCTTCACATCGGAGCGGAACATCAGCGTCCGCTCGATCCCCATGCCGAACGCGAAGCCCGAGTACTCCTCGGGGTCGATGCCGGCGGCGCGCAGCACGTTGGGGTTGACCATGCCGCATCCGCCCCACTCGATCCAGCGCGCGCCGCCCTTGAAGGTCGGGTGCCACAGGTCGAGCTCGGCCGACGGCTCGGTGAAGGGGAAGTAGTTGGCGCGCAGGCGCGTCTTGGCCTCGGCGCCGAAGAGCGCGCGAGCCACGTGGTCGAGGGTGCCGCGCAGGTGCGCCATCGTGATGCCCTTGTCGACCACCAGGCCCTCGAACTGGCTGAACACCGGAAGGTGCGTCGCGTCGAACTCGTCGGTGCGGTACACGCGGCCGGGCGAGACGATGTAGATCGGCAGGTCGCGCGTGAGCATCGTGCGCATCTGCACGGGGCTCGTCTGCGTGCGCAGCAGCAGGTGCTTGGCGACCGGGTCGACGTAGAACGTGTCCTGCATCTGACGTGCAGGGTGGTCGGCGTCGAGGTTGAGGGCGTCGAAGTTGTACCACTCGTGCTCGAGCTCGGGCCCCTCGGCGATCTCCCACCCCATGCCGACGAAGATGTCGCCGACCTGCTCCTGCAGCAGGGTGAGCGGATGCCGCGCCCCGATGCGCGCCCGCTGCGGCAGCGCCGTGATGTCGACACGCTCGGCCTCCAGCCGCGCGGCCGTCTCGGCCTCGGCCAGCTCCACCTCGCGCGCGGCGAGCGCCTGCGTCACGCGCCCGCGCGCCTGACCGACGAGCTTGCCGAACTCGGCTTTGCGCTCGTTGGGCACGTGACGCAGCTGCGCGTTGAGGTGCGCGAGCGGCGAGTGCTCGGCGGCGTGAGCCGCCCGTACGGCTTTGAGCTCGGCCGTCGAGGAGGCGTCGGCGATCGCGGTCAGCGCCTCGGTGACGGCGGATTCCACCGCCTCCGGCGTGATCGGGGTCGGGTCGTTGAGGGGTGCGTCAGACACAAGAGACGAGTCTACCGGCGGGCAGTGCCCCTCCCGCGTCTCGTGAGAGGGCTCTGCATCCGCCTGCGGCTAGACCCCGGTCCCCGGGTCGGTGCCGTCGAACCTGCCTGCGCCCCTCCGTGAGGCGACGGCGTCCTGGGTGGCGATGAGCTGCGTGTCGGTGATCTCATGTCCGGCGACGTCGACCCGTGTGAGCCCCACCACCCGCGGCGAGCGCGAGAGCCGTCGCTCGGTGAGGTAGGCCACGTAGCTGAGCGCGAGGCACATCGCGACGTAGATGGAGCCGGCGATGAGCGCTGCCTGGATGAGCGGCGAGCCGAAGTTCGCGTTCGATCCCAGCAGCTTCGCGATGTACAGGAGCTCCGGGTAGGTGATGATGAACCCGAGCGCCGTGTCCTTCAGCGTGACGACCAGCTGCGCGATGATGACCGGCATCATGGCCCGGATCGCCTGCGGCAGCAGGATGAGACGCAGGACACCGGACTTGCGCAGTCCGATGGCGTAGCCCGCTTCCTTCTGGCCACGCGGCAGCGACTCGACGCCGGCGCGGATGACCTCCGACAGCACCGACCCGTTGTACGCGATCAGCGCGATGACCACCGACCAGTAGTTGTCGAGGCGGATGCCGACGACCGGCAGACCGTAGTAGAGCAGCAGCATGAAGACGAGCACGGGGACCGCGCGGAGGACCTCGACGATCACCGCGACCGGCCCGCGCACCCAGGCGTGGTCGGAGAGGCGGCCGATCGCCAGCACGAACCCGAGCACGAGCGCGCCTACGGCGGCGGCAGCGAAGGCGGCGAGCGTCGCAAGCGTCGCCTCTCCGATCAGCTGCCAGACACGCGTGTAGGTGAACAGGTCCCACTTGGCGGACGCGAACTGCCCCGTCTCGGCGAATCGCCACAGCACGAAGCCGATGGCGGCGAGCACGAGGAGGATCGTGACGGCGCCCAGCACGCGGTTGCGCAGGACGGCCCGCGGACCGGGGACGTCGTAGAGGACCGAGCCGCTCATCGCGCCACCCGCCACTTCTTCTCGAAGACTCGCTGGACCCAGGCCAGCAGGAGCACCAGGATGACGAAGACGGCCATCACCAGCAGGATCGTGACCATCTGGTTCTCGCCGTTCTCGCTCATGTTGGCCCGGATGCTGCCCAGGTTCATGACGCTGAAGCCCGACGCGACGGTCGTGTTCTTCAGGAGCGCGATCAGCACGCTCATCATGGGCGGGATCACCGACCGCGCCGCCTGCGGAAGCACGACGAGCGTCATGACCTGCCCGAAAGTCATCCCGAGCGCGCGGGCGGCTTCGGCCTGCCCGACCGGGACGGTGTTGATGCCCGATCGCAGCGTCTCGGCGACGTACGTCGCCGTGTAGATGCCCAGACCGATGATCGCCAGCAGCAGGAAGCTCCCTCGCGGCACCGGCACGAGCAGCGGCACCGCGAACGCGAAGAAGAACAGCACGAGGGTGAGCGGCGTGTTGCGCACCCAGTTGACGTACACGGCGCCGATCGCACGGGCGACCGGAATGGGCGAGACACGCATCGCGCCGACGATGAAGCCGAGCACGATGGCGATCGCCCCGCCCGCGAAGAACAGGATGAGCGTGCCCACCAGCGCCTGCTGCCACAGGCTGGGATATTCGAAGATCTGATTCATCGCACTCTTTTCGCTGCGTTCCGCTGCGAGGACGGGATTCGAGCAGGGGCGGCGGCGTGTCTGCCGCCGCCCCGCTCGTGTCAGCCGACCGGATCGACCGCGGGCTGCTTGCCCTCGACGCCGGCGGCGCCGAGGTTCTTGTCGAAGATGGCCTGCCAGACGTCGCCGCCGTCGGTGAACAGCGTGTTGATGTGCTCCTGAAGCGCCGTGTCGCCCTTCGCGATGCCGACGCCGTAGCGCTCCTCGCTGAACACCTCACCGGTGACCTTGAGGTTGTCGGGGTCCTGAGCCGCATAGCCGATGAGGATCGCCTCGTCGGTGGTCACGGCATCCGCCTGGCCGTTCTTGAGCGCCTCGACGCACTCGGAGTACTTCGCGAACTCCACCGTCTTGGCGGGCGTCTCGTCCTTGATCCGCTGAATCGAGGTCGAGCCGGTCGCAGAGCACACCGTGACGTCGGCGGTCAGCGAGTCCTTGTCGGTGATCGTCGTGTTGTCGGCGGCCACCAGGAGACCCTGGCCCGTGATGAAGTACGGTCCCGCGAACGAGATCAGCTCCTTGCGGGCGTCGGTGATCGAGTAGGTGCCGACGTAGTAGTCGACCTGACCACGGCTGATGGCGTCTTCACGGGCGGCCGAGTCGATGGCCGTGAACTCGATGTCGCCCTCGTCGTAGCCCAGGGATGCCGCGATCCACCGGGCGATGTCGACGTCGAAGCCGCTGCGCTCGCCCGTCGTCGGGTCGAGGTAGCCGAGGTTCGGCTGGTCTTCCTTGACACCGACGCGGACCTTGCCGCGCTCGCTGATGGCATCGAACGTGGGGCTTCCCTCGAGGGAGACGTCGCTGGCGACGGTCCAGGGGTTCTCCGACGTGCCCTCTCCATCCCCGTCCCCGGGCTCTGCGCCGGGTGTTCCGCTGTTGCAGCCGGCGAGCGCGAGGGCGGCGATGGCGATGCCGGCCAGTGCGCCGGCGATCCGTGTCTTTCGCATGTGGTCCTCCTGGTGTGGTGTCTTCTGATTCCCGCCGCGCTCGTAGCGCGGACGTCTTCAATGCGTGATGAGCTTCGAGAGGAAGTCCTTCGCGCGGTCGCTCTTGGGCGAGGTGAAGAACTCGTCTGGCGTGGCCTCTTCGACGATCTGCCCGTCGGCCATGAACACGACGCGGTCGGCGGCCTTGCGGGCGAATCCCATCTCGTGCGTGACGACGATCATCGTCATGCCCTCCTGCGCGAGGTTGACCATGACGTCGAGCACCTCGTTGATCATCTCGGGGTCGAGCGCGCTCGTCGGCTCGTCGAAGAGCATGACCTTCGGCTTCATCGCCAGGGCGCGTGCGATCGCGACGCGCTGCTGCTGGCCGCCCGACAGCTGTGCGGGGAGCTTCGACGCCTGCTGAGCCACGCCGACCCGCTCCAGCAGCTGCATCGCGAGAGCGTTCGCCTCGTCCTTCTTCATCCCCTTGACCTTGATCGGCCCCAGCGTCACGTTCTCGAGGATCGTGAGGTGGGCGAAGAGGTTGAACGACTGGAACACCATTCCCACGTCGGCGCGGAGACCCGCGAGGGCCTTGCCCTCCTTCGGCAGCTCCTTGCCGTCGATCGTGATCGTGCCGCTCGTGATCGTCTCGAGGCGGTTGATGGTGCGACACAGGGTCGACTTCCCCGAACCCGACGGCCCGATGACCACGACCACCTCACCGCGATGGACGGTGAGGTCGATGTCGCGGAGGGCTTGGAAATCGCCGTAGTGCTTCTGCACGTTCTCGATGACGACCAGCGGATCGCCTCGTCGCACACTGATGTTCGACGTCCGCGGTGCGGCGTCGTTGTCAAAGCCCGTCATCCGGCCAGGCTACGCGGAAATCACCCCGACGTCTCAACTCATCGAATGGACTCTTCACCGAATCGTGACGAGACAGCCCGGCGCCGCCTCGTCGCTGCGGGCGTCTTCTCAGTGCGAGAGCCGCTGGGCGAACGCGCTCTCGTACAGGCACACGCTGGCAGCGGTGGCGAGATTGAGCGACTCGGCACGCCCGAAGATCGGCAGGCGCAGAGAGAGGTCGACGAGCGCCAGCGCGTCGTCGTCGAGACCGCGCGCCTCGTTGCCGAAGAGCCAGGCCGTCGGCTCCGCGAGCGACGTCCGGTGCGCAAGGAAGTCCTCTCCCCCGACGTCGGCCGCCACGACCTTCAGACCGACCGAGTGCGCGCGCTCGACCGTCTCGGCGAGATCCGCGCCGACGACGATCGGCAGGTGGAACAGTGAGCCCGTCGTCGCACGCACGACCTTGGGGTTGTACGGATCGACCGTGCGACCCGTGAGGACGACCGCGTCGGCACCCGCAGCATCCGCCGCGCGGATGATGGTGCCGAGGTTTCCGGGGTCGCGCACCTCCTCGCAGATCGCGAGCAGAGTCGGTCCCGCGGCGAACACGTCGCCCAGAGCGGTGGGCGACTGGCGCGCCACCGCGACGATGCCCTGAGGAGTCACCGTGTCGGCCATTGCATCGAGCACGGGCTCGGCGGTCAGGACCACCTCGACACCCGCCTCGTGCGCGGCATCCCGCACGTCCTGATGCTTCTCCATCGCCGTCGGCGTCGCGAACACCTCGACGATCGTGTCGGGCCGGTAGGCGAGCGCTTCCCGAGCCGCCTGCGGCCCCTCGAGGAGAAACAGCCCCGTCTCCTGCCGCGCGCTGCGCTTGGTCAGCTTCGCGACGGCGCGCACACGCGGGGAACGGGGGTTCTCGAGCACGAGATCAGTTTAGAGGGGCACGGGCGCCGCCCCCGTGAACCTCGCGCGAACGACGAAAGGGCGCCCTCCCGGAGGAGGACGCCCTTTCGGAGAACGTGCCGGGCGCGTCAGGCCTTGGGGGCGTTGACGTCGGCCGGAAGCGCCTTGCGTGCGGTCTCGACGAGCGAGGCGAACACGGCGGGCTCGTTGACGGCCAGCTCGGCCAGCATGCGGCGGTCGACCTGCACACCCGCAAGACCCAGACCCTGGATGAAGCGGTTGTACGTGAGGCCGTTCTGGCGGCTCGCGGCGTTGATGCGCTGGATCCACAGACGACGGAAGTCGCCCTTGCGCTTGCGACGGTCACGGTACGCGTAGACGAGCGAGTGGGTGACCTGCTCCTTCGCCTTGCGGTAGAGGCGCGAACGCTGTCCGCGGTAACCGGAGGCGCGCTCGAGGATGACGCGACGCTTCTTGTGGGCGTTGACTGCCCGCTTGACTCTAGCCATTTCGTTTACTTCCTATACGTGCGTCGGGCGCTCAGCGACCGAGGAGCTTCTTGGCGACCTTGGCGTCACCCGGAGCGAGGACCTGGTCCTGCGAGAGGCGACGGGTGCGCTTGGTGGGCTTGCCCTCGAAGTTGTGGCGGAGGTTCGCCTGCTGCTTCATGATCTTTCCGCTACCGGTGACCTTGAAGCGCTTCTTGGCACCCGAGTGGGTCTTCTGCTTCGGCATGGTTCTTCCTTCGTTGTGGTTCCCGCCGGGGCGGGAGTCTGAGCCCTTATTCCGCGGGCGCGGCGTCAGGGGTGCTGGTGGGGGCCTGACCGGCCCGAGCCTCACGTGCGGCCTGCTTGTTGGCGGCACGCGCGGCGTTCTGCTCGGTCTTCACCTCGGACTTGTTCTTGTGCGGGGCGATGACCATGACCATGTTGCGACCGTCGATCGTCGGGTTGGACTCCACCGTGCCGAACTCGGCCACGTCCTCCGCGAACTTGCGGAGAAGGCGCACGCCCTGCTCGGGACGCGACTGCTCGCGACCACGGAACAGGATCATCGCCTTGACCTTGTCGCCCGCCTTCAGGAAGCCCTCGGCGCGCTTGAGCTTGGTCGTGTAGTCGTGCGCCTCGATCTTCAGACGGAAGCGCACCTCCTTGAGGATCGTGTTGGCCTGATTGCGACGCGCTTCCTTGGCCTTCTGCGCGGCTTCGTACTTGAACTTGCCGTAGTCCATGATCTTGACCACGGGAGGCTTCGAGTTGGGAGCCACCTCGACCAGATCGAGGTCTGCCTCCTGAGCCAGACGCAGCGCCACCTGAATGGGGACGACGCCGACCTGCTCACCCGCGGGTCCGACGAGGCGGACCTCGGGGACGCGGATGCGGTCGTTGGTGCGGGGATCGCTGATGCGGAACTCCTCTTCGTGCGTGGACGGCCTCCGCGACACAGGGCTGTGTCGCGGGCGGAAGGTGATCACGTCCACCCGCACGATGCGCGCGCATCGGCATTCAGTGTTCTGCACCCTGACCATCCGGATTCCATGGGAGTCCGGCCTGGCTACTCCGGGTGACCGGAGCGGAGTGCGTGACCCGGTAGCCTTGAACGGCAAGCGCGGGTGGGATGTGATCCTCTTTCGATCCGGAGCAGAACACTCCGGTGCGCGACAAGTCTAGCAGAGAGCAGCACGTGAGTACGATTCCGGCCGGACACGGCGACCAGACCAGCGATCAGCACGGCCAGCACGCCGACGACGAGCGGCAGCAGCGCTGGGAGGAGCAGGAGCGCGCCGCGCAGGAGGCGACGCGCGACATCGCCGACGTTCCCGCCGTCGAGGTCATCACGACGACCGCCGTGCACCTGATGAGCGCCGCGGCCGTCAAGGTCGGCCTCGCCGACGACCCCGAGAATCAGAAGGATCTCGACGAGGCGCGCAAGCTCATCAACGCCCTCGCAGGGCTGATCACCGCCGGCGCTCCCGAGATCAGCGACATGCACGCCCGCTCGCTCCGCGACGGCCTGCGCTCGCTCCAGCTGGCGTTCCGCGAGGCGTCGGTCATCCCCGACCCCATCGGCCAGGGGCCCGGCGAGAAGTACACCGGACCGGTCAACTGACCCGGCTCGCCCGCGGCTGCCTGAGCTGCGGCGCAGGGCTGCGCGGGCTCAGGCGCTGCGGCGCAGCTTGACGGTGAGCGAATCCACCAGGACGGCGATCCGGTCGTCAGCCGCCCAGCGCTGGGCCAGTCGCGCGAGCACGGCATCCAGGGCCTCGCGCTCCAGCCCGTCGATGAGCTCCAGGACGACGACCAGCTCCGGTCCGCGCAGTCGCGCGTCCGGGTCGCCGGGCAGCACCGCCAGGTCGATGACCGCCAGCTCCGACGCGACACTCGCCTGAAGGCCCGCGAACACCTCGGGCGACAGGAAGCTCGGCTCCCACGCGATGCCCTGCGCGATCGCCCACACTGCCGGGCGCCGCACGATGAACTCCGTGTCCGAGGTCGGGTCGAGCACCATGAGGTCGGTGTCGTCGGCCGACGCCGCGAGGGCGGCGCGCACGGCTTCGACGGGGATCGGCCGGGCCGCGGGATCCCACTTCGCCATCGCCTGCACCGACGAGAAGATCGGCTGCACCCGGCGACCGTCGGGAGCGGCGACCGTGACGATCGACAGCTCCTGCGTCTTGTCGACGGCGAGGCCGCTCGGGGCCACACCCTCCTCGCCCTTCTCGGCGATCAGCGGGATCAGCACGCGCGCGGGGCGCAGCGCGTCGATCACCTCGACCTGACTGCCCTCCCCCGACCGGAATCGCCGGAGCGCGGCAAGCAGCGCCGGGTCAGCTGACCCGTCGTCGCCCGCATGCGGGTTCTGCTGGAACTGACGACCCTCCCAGGGGACGCCGGCAGAGTCGCCCGCCGGGTGGCAGACGTGGTCAGGATCCTGCGACATCCAGCGCCTCGGCGAGCGTGAACGCCCCCGCATACAGGGCCTTGCCCACGATCGCACCTTCGACGCCCAGCGGCACGAGCTCACGCAGCGCCGCGATGTCGTCGAGGCTCGAGATGCCGCCGGAGGCGACGACCGGCTTCGGCGTGCGGGAGGTCACCTCGCGCAGCAGGTCGAGGTTCGGTCCGCGGAGCGTGCCGTCCTTCGTGACATCGGTGACGACGTAGCGACTGCAGCCGGCGTCTTCGAGTCGCCCGAGCACCTGCCACAGGTCGCCGCCCTCGCGAGTCCAGCCGCGAGCGGCCAGCGTCGTGCCGCGCACGTCGAGGCCCACCGCGATCGCGTCGCCGTAGCGGCCGATGACGTCGGCGGCCCACTCGGGGTTCTCGAGTGCGGCGGTGCCCAGGTTGATGCGGGCCGCGCCCGACTCGAGCGCCGCCTCGAGCGTGGCGTCATCGCGGATGCCGCCCGACAGCTCCACCTGCACACCCCGCAGCTGCTTGATGACCTTGCGGAGAATCGACGCGTTCGAGCCGCGGCCGAACGCCGCGTCGAGGTCGACGAGATGCACCCATGCGGCGCCCTGGTCAGCCCACTGCGCGGCCGCGTCGACGGGGTCGCCATAGCTCGTCTCGGTGCCCGCTTCGCCCTGCGTCAGGCGCACGGCCTTGCCGTCGGCGACGTCGACCGCGGGAAGGAGGATCAGTTCAGGGGTGGAAGCGAAATCGTTCATGGCTCCGGAAGGTGATTCGGGGCGCGCATCGCGAACGCGGGCACAAGGGAAGAGATTAGCCCTGCGGGAGCGAATCGACCCAATTGGAGAGCAGACGGATGCCGGCCTCGCCGCTCTTCTCGGGGTGGAACTGCGTCGCCGACAGCGGCCCGTTCTCGACGGCGGCGAGGAACGGCGTGCCGTGGTCGCACCACGTCACGACGGGTTCGCGGAACGGCCGGACCACGTCGAGCGTCCACTCCTGGGCCGCGTACGAGTGGACGAAGTAGAAGCGCTCGTCCTCGATGCCGCGGAACAGCGTCGAGCCCTCCCCCGGGTTCACCGTGTTCCAGCCCATGTGCGGGAGCACGGGCGCGTCGAGCTCGATCACAGTGCCGGGCCACTGGCCGAGCCCTTCTGTCGTCTCTCCGCGTTCCACGCCCTGGTCGAACAGCACCTGCATGCCGACGCAGATGCCGAGGACGGGAAGCCCGCCGGCGAGCCGACGCTCGATCGCCTCGTCGCCGCGGCTCTCGCGCAGCGCCGACATGACGGCCTTGAACGCGCCGACACCGGGAACCACGAGCCCCGCGGCATCCTGGATCAGTCCTCGGTCGGAGGTCAGACGCGCATCGGCGCCGGCGGCCACGAGCGCCTTCACAGCGGAGTGCACGTTGCCCGAGCCGTAGTCGAGCACCGCGACGAGCGGCGCAGTCTGCTCGGTCACAGTGCGCCCTTGGTGCTGGGGATGCCGTTCACGAGGGGGTCGAGGGCCTTCGCCTGGCGGAACGCGCGCGCGAACGCCTTGTACTCGGCTTCGGCGATGTGGTGCGGGTCGCGTCCTCCCTGGACCGTGACGTGCACCGTCAGACCGCCGTTGAAAGCGAGCGCCTCGAAGCTGTGGCGCACGAGCGAGCCGGTGAAGTGGCCGCCGATCAGGTGGTGCTCGAACCCCGCCGGCTCACCGGTGTGGACGAGGTAGGGTCGGCCGCTGATGTCGACGACGGCCTGAGCGAGCGCCTCGTCAAGGGGCACGAGCGCGTCGCCGTAGCGCGAGATGCCCGCCTTGTCGCCGAGAGCCTGACGGATGGCCTGACCGAGCACGATCGAGACGTCTTCGACGGTGTGGTGCGCATCGATGTCGGTGTCGCCGGAGGCGCGGACCGTGAGGTCGGTCAGCGAGTGCTTCGCGAACGCCGTGAGCAGGTGATCGAAGAAGGGCACGGTCGTGTCGATGTGGCTGACGCCGGTGCCATCGAGGTCGAGTTCGAGTTCGACGGTGGATTCGCTCGTCGCGCGACGAAGGGATGCCGTGCGGGGCGTGGAAGCGGTCATGCCCCGAGTCTACCGAGCAGCCGACAGCCCGGTGGTGCACCGGCGACCCGGCCGAGGGCGTTCAGAGCGACGCGAGGGCGTCGAGGAACGCTGTCGTCTCGTCGGCGGTTCCCGCCGTGACGCGCAGGCTGTGCGGGATGCCGACGTCGCGGATCAGGACGCCCTTGTCGTAGAGCCCGCGCCACACGGCCGCAGGGTCGTCGACGCCGTCGAACAGCACGAAGTTGGTCCAGCTCTCGTGCGGACGGTAGCCGAGCGCCGACAGCGTCGCCGAGATGCGGTCGCGCTGGGCGACGATGTCGTCGACCATCGCGAGCATGACGGGCGCGTGACGCAGCGCCGCCGAAGCCGCCGCTTGCGTCAGCGCGCTCAGGTGGTAGGGCAGACGCACGAGCCGCAGCGCGTCGATGATGGCCGGGTCGGCCGCCAGATAGCCGACACGCGCTCCGGCGAAAGCGAAGGCCTTGCTCATCGTGCGGGACACGACGAGGCGCTCGCGCCCGGGAAGCAGGGCGAGCGCCGAGCGCTCGTCGCGCGGAGCGAACTCCTGGTAGGCCTCATCGACGATGACGATGCCGGAGGTGGCCTCGTACACGGCTTCGACGACGTCGAGCGTCATGGGCGTGCCCGTGGGGTTGTTCGGCGCACACAGGAAGACCACGTCGGGCGCCGCCTCTGCCACCTGTTCGGCAGCCGACTCGGGCGAGATCGTGTAGTCGGATTCCCGCGCGCCGACGACGTAGGTGGCCCCGGTGCTGCGGGTCAGCAGGGGGTACATCGAGTAGGTCGGGCCGAAGCCGAACGCTCGACGTCCCGGGCCAGCGAAGGCCATGAGCAGGTGCTGGAGCACCTCGTTCGATCCGTTGGCCGCCCAGATCTGCTCACGGCTCAGGCCGTGCCCCAGATACTCCGCGAAGCCTTCACGAAGCCCCGTGAACTCGCGATCGGGATAGCGGTTGACCTCCCGCAGCGCGAGGGCGATGCTGTCGAGGATGTCGTCGGCGACCTCACCGGGCACCGGATGCGTGTTCTCGTTGACGTTCAGCGCCACAGGAAGCGGCGCTTGCGGGGCTCCGTAAGGAGTGAGTCCACGAAGGTCGTCGCGGAGGGGAAGGTCGTCGAGGCTTGCACTCACGCCTCCATGCTAGGGCGGCTCAGTCGGCCGAGGCGTACTCGAGCGGGATGGCGATGGTCTCGCCCGCATCGAGCTGGGCCGACTCGAGCGCGTTCAGGCGCATGATCGCATCGATGACATCGCGCGGGTCGGCCGCCGGAGCGACCTCTTCGGCGATCGACCAGAGCGTGTCGCCGGGGAACACGGTCACCGTCGTGAACTCGGAGGCGTCGACGCCGTGCTCGGCTGTCGCAAGTGCTCCTCCGCCGGAGATCATCGCGATGCTGAGGGCGATGACGGCGGGCAGCGACGCAAGGAACGCCAGGACACGCCGGCCGCGACGCGTCAGACGCAGGCGCGTGGTCGGCACGACGGTGGGCGCCGAGGCGATGTCGATGGTGGTCATGGCTCCTCCTGGGTCTGCGGGCTTCGCAAGGGACCGAGTGTCAGGGGTCCGGAACTTCGCACCCGACTCTCGGCCGGGAGGGCCGGGTGCGAAGTTCTCTTCCGAACTTATCTTCGATATTGCTAGTGTGTCAAGGGCCCCCGACATCGGAGATGAATCGAACGCGACACGCGCCCGCTTCGTCTCCGCGGCCGGAAGCACCGGATACGGTTTCGATATTCAGACCCCATCACCAACCTCCGACATTCGAAGGCGACTGCCCCCGGAGGACCGAGAGGAGCCGACGGCCATGGACGAGACCCGGACTTCGCGCGAGAAGCCGCAGACCCGTCGTCGCAAGAGCCTGAGCGACAAGCAGCTCGCGATCCTCGAGGTGATCCAGCGCTCGATCGCGACCCAGGGCTACCCGCCGAGCATGCGCGAGATCGGCGACGCGGTCGGCCTCAAGTCGCTGTCCAGCGTCACGCACCAGCTCAACCAGCTCGAGCTCAGCGGGTACCTGCGCCGCGACCCCGGCAAGACGCGCGCCATGGAGGTTCTGATCGACCTGCCGGGCAGTGCGGCCGAGAATCCCGCCGACATCACGCCCGCCGTCGGGGACGCGGCCATGGTGCCGCTCGTCGGGCGCATCGCCGCCGGCGTGCCGATCACGGCCGACCAGCAGGTGGAGGAGATCTTCCCGCTCCCGCGTCAGCTCGTCGGCAAGGGCGAGCTGTTCATGCTCAAGGTCAGCGGTGAGTCCATGATCGACGCCGCCATCTGCGACGGCGACTGGGTGGTCGTGCGCTCTCAGCCCACAGCTGAGAACGGCGACATCGTGGCGGCGATGCTCGACGGCGAGGCGACCGTGAAGACCTTCCGCCAGCGCGACGGCCACACGTGGCTGCTCCCCCGCAACTCAGCGTTCGAACCGATCCTCGGCGACGACGCGACGGTGCTCGGCAAGGTCGTCGCGGTCCTCCGCGCCGTCTGACCGGCGCCCGGCCGGCACGTCCGGCTCAGACCGACTCGTGCGCGTCAGCCAGCACGCCCGCCGCCCTCAGCACCGTGAGCACCGTCTCGTGATTGTTGAAGGCGTACAGGTGCACGCCCGGGGCGCCCCCGTCG
>CALANM010000152.1 GCA_937926065.1 uncultured Microbacterium sp. | reverse complement strand
GTGCACGACCGCTACGGCGAGAGCGGGACACCCCGCGGCGTCCTCGAGGCGTTCCGTCTCACCGGCCCGCATCTGGCGGCCGCGGTGCGCGAGTTCCTGGCATCCGACGGCGCCGGTGCGGCGTGAGCTGACGGCGACTCACATGGACCCGGTCGTGCGGTGGGGCATCATCGGCTGCGGTGATGTGACGGAGGTCAAGAGCGGACCGGCGCTGCAGAAGGCCCGGGGCTCACAGCTCGTCGCCGTCATGCGCCGCACGGGGGCCCTCGCCGAAGACTACGCGCGGCGTCACGGCGTGCCCCGGTGGTATGACGACGCGACACCGCTGCTGGAGTCCGAGGACATCGACGCCGTGTACATCGCGACGCACCCCGCCTCCCATCTGGAATACGTGCAGCGGGCTGCGGCCGCCGGCAAAGCGGTGCTCGTCGAGAAGCCCATGGCGCGCACGGCCGACGAGTGCCGCGCGATGATCGAGGCGTGCGAGTCGGCGGGCGTCCCCCTCTGGGTGGCGTACTACCGGCGCACCCTGCCGCGCTTCCTCCGGGTGAGAGATCTCATCCAAGACGGCGCGATCGGCCGCGTGCGGGCCGTGCACTCGCGCCGGTTCCAGCGCGTGAGCGCGGAAGCCTGGCAGAACCGGCCGGGCCTGTCGGGGGGCGGCTACTTCTTCGACGCCGCCTGCCACGCCCTCGACTTCCTGCAGTTCCTGTTCGGACCGGCGGTCGACGCACACGGCTTCGCCTCCACGCACGGACGGCTCGGCCCGCAGGAAGACACCGTCTCAGCGGCCTACCGGTTCGCGGACGGCGTGATCGGGAGCGGCCTGTGGTGCTTCGACGCCGACGAAGACGACGACACCACCACCGTCGTCGGAGAGCGCGGCACGCTGAGCTTCTCGGTGTCGGCGCCGCGCAGCATCCTGCTCTCCCGCACGACCGGGGTCGAGGAGATCCGGATCGACGACCCGCCCCACGTGCACCAGCCGCTCATACAGACCATCGTCGACGAGCTGCACGGTGAGGGCCGGTGTCCGAGCACAGGCCGCACGGCGTTCGCGACGGCCGAGCTGACCGACCGGCTCCTCGCGGACGTCGTCGCCCGGTAGCAGCAGACGGGGCGCAGGACCTTCCGGCCCTGCGCCCCGTTCTGCGGTCTGCGGGATCCGCGTCAGGACCCGTAGCCGCGGTGCTGCTTGTAGACGTCGAGGGTGAAGCCGTCGCTCGCGATCAGGTCCATGTCGGCGCGCTCCAGACGTCGGACCGTCTCGACCTCGGCGGGCAGACGGTCGAGCGTCTCCCAGGGGACGACGACGATGCCGTTGCGGTCGCCGTGCAGCAGGTCGCCCGTGACGACGCGCTGGCCGTCGATGTTCACGGGATCGCCGACCGAGAGGATCTCGTAGTTCGCATGCGACACGACCGGGAAGCGCATGAAGTAGTGGAAGCCCATCTCGCCGACCTCTGCCACGTCGCGCAGGGCGCCGTCGGTCACCATCCCCACGGCGCCGAGGCGCTGCGCCAGGCGAGACATGATCTCGCCGGCGTAGGCCACCCGATGCGGCGCGCCGCTGGCGTCGGCGATGACGACCACGACGGGGCCGTCCATCGCCTCGAGCGCCTCCCACATGCGCCAGTATCCCTCACGCTGTGCGGGCGGCCCCGGGGCGTCCGACATGGTGACGGTCAATGCGCGGCCGACCATGGGCGGAAGCTCGGGGTACACGCACTGGACGTGCCCGCCGATGAATCCCTCCGTGCGGTCGCGCACCGTGAACCGCTCGATCGCGTTGGCCACCGTGGGGCTGTCGACCGACTGGAGGAACGCGAGCTCTTCGTCAGTCAGGGGGCGTGTCGTCATTTCTCTCCTCCGTCTGCGGACGCCGCCAGCGAGGCGGTGGCCGGTGCGTGGGCGAGCGCGCGGCCCGCGAGGCGGCCCGACGTCATCGCCCATCCGATGTGGTGGCCGTGTCCCTTCAGCAGCATGCCGCCCTGGCCCAGGCCTCCGACGGCGTACAGGCCCGGGACCGGCGAGCCGTCGGCGCGGAGCACGCGCAGGTCGGTGTCGATCGCCACCGAGCCCTCGGTCACGGTGAGCATGCTGTGCACCGGTCCCATCGCGTACAGCTCGCCGGTGAGACCGCTCGAGGCGACCGCCGACTCGAAGGCGGTCACCTCGAACCCGAGCCTGCTTGCGAGCTCGGCCGGCGTCTTGGCCCGCGTGATGAGGTCCGGACGGCCGCGCCGGTAGTCACGGAAATACGCGAACGCGATGCCGGGCGCTGTCGAGATGTGCTGCGGGGGAGTGTCGAACTCGGTGGCGAGGCGCTGATCCAGGATCAGGTAGCCCTCCGAGCCCGGCTGCGTCGACAGCTCGGCGGCGGGCGCCTTCTCGCGTCCGAACCGCTCGCCGCGGCCGTTGACGAGGATCGCCCCGCGGCGGAACATCTCATCCGTCGGCGACATGTGCGACACGAGAAGCGACTTCGCGATCGGCCGCAGGAACGACGGCGGGACGGAGTTGACGACGAGCGCCTCGAGCTTGCAGAGCCATCGCCACGTGGGCAGGCGGTCGAGGAGTCCCGGCTTGGGGGAGGCAGGGAAGCGCAGCTGCGGGCCGAAGAGCACGTCCATCCGCAGCAGCTCGGCCCCGGCGGATGCCGCCAGTCGATGACCGAAGCCCTGAGAGTCGGGGTTGATCGGTATGGCCGCCGCGGCCGCGGGCGCCAGGTGCTGTCGCCGCATCTCGGTGCTGCCGCTGAAGTCGCCGCAGGCGAGGACGACGCCTCTCGTGCCGCGCGCTTCGATGCGCTCGCCGTCGACCGTGGCACGGGCCCCGAGCACGACGCTGTCCGCATCCTGCACGAGCTCGTCGACCTCAGCGCTCGTGATGATCTCGACGGAGGCCCGTCGGGCGGCCTCGTGGAGGCGGGCGATGTAGGTGCGTGAGTTCGGGATGACGTTGTGCATGCGGGGCACGCGGTGCGGTGCTTCGGGGAAGGGGCCGGCGAAGGTCACGCCGTGCTCCATCAGCCAGTCGAGTGTGGCTGCGGACTCCCGCGCGTAGAGCTCGCGCAGTGCGGGGGCGTCGCCGGTGAGGAGCTCTTCGTCGAACTTCCACATGTCCTCGACCAGGTGAGAGACGTCGTCGGTGATCTTGCGTCGGCGCTGGAAGCTTGTGCCCGCCGCAGTCAGGGAGCCGATCGACAGCGCTGTCGTGCCCCCGACCTTCGAGCGACGTTCCAGGACGATGACGCGCGCACCGGCCTCGGCGGCCGCGACGGCGGTCGCAAGACCGGAGCCGCCGCCTCCGACGACGACGACGTCCGCAGTCTTCAAAGTGTGTTTCATAACCCACCAATCTTTCGGAACCGTTTTCAGAGTAGTGGTCCACAGGGGAGGCGTCTAGCCCCATATTCCGCGCGATTACGCGGATGTGGGCACGGAGGAAGCTCTGGCGCTCACGGCGGAGATTCGGAAAACGGTTGCAAGAACGTCGGTCTGGGGAGTTCAATGGCGAGGGGGCCAGTCAGGCCCGACGAGGAGAGAACAGGAATGAGCACACCCAACCTGCGGGGCGTCACGCCCGCCATCGTCACGCCGTTCGATGAGGACGGCGAGATCGACTACGACAGCCTTGTGTCTTATTGTGCATGGCTGAAAACGATTCCCGGAGTCACGGGGATCGTTGCGAACGCGCACGCCGGAGAGGGCTCCTTCCTCTCCGAGAAGGAGCGCGCAGACGTCATTCGCGCGATCAAGACCGAAGTGCCGGATCTGCACGTCGTCGCCGGCGTCGGCGGCGAGGGCACGCGGGTCGCGGCGGCCGAGGCCGAGCGTGCGGCGGAGGCGGGCGCCGACTCCGTGCTGCTCTTCCCGCCCCTGGCGTCGCTGCGCTTCGGCTACCAGCCGGGCGCCACCCAGGACCGCTACCGTGCGGTGTGGAACGCGGCGTCGCTGCCGATCATCGCGTTCAACTTCCCGAACGTGTCACTGGCGACCTATCCGCTCGAGCTCCTGCTCGAGCTGTGCGCGCTCGACGGCGTCTTCGCCATCAAGGACGGCGTCCGCGACATGATCCGCTGGGACGTCGAGACGCCGATCATCCGCCAGCACTTCCCCGATGTGCAGATGCTCACGTGCCAGGACGAGTTCCTGCTGCACACCATGTGGGAGTCGGACGGCGCTCTGGTCGGCTACGCCGCCCTCATCCCTGAGCTCATGGTCGAGCTGCTGGAGAACGCCAAGGCTCACGACTACAACGCGGCCAAGGCCACGTACGACCGCATGATCCCGATCACCCGCGCGGTGTACCACCGCGCGTCCCACATCGAGTCGACCACCGCGATGAAGCTCGGCCTGGTCGCGCGCGGCATCATCCGCACGGCGACCGTGCGCTCGCCGCTGATGCCGCTCGAAGACGGCGCCGCAGAGCACATCCGCGCGACGCTCGAGGGCGCCGGCGTCAGCCTTGCGGAGAAGCAGCACGCCTGACGGGCACGCCGGACGGGGTCGTCCGCCGAGGAGGGAGAGGGGATGAGCGTACGAAGACGCTGAACACCGCCATGGCGCTGGCGATGTGCGCCCTCATCGTCACCGTCGGGGCATCGATGCTCGTCCCTGAGGCGTCGCTGGCGGCGGGGGTGTGCGCCCTCGCCGTCGGCCTCGTCGGGCTCTTCGTCGTCCGGCGTATGCAGCGCACCATCGCCCTCGTCCTGATCGGCGTCGGCGTAGTGGCCCTCGCGATCGGCATCTGGATGGGCTTCGAACCGACGCCCGGCCATCTGCTGCGTGTGAACCAGGACATGATGGCGATGCTCGCCGCCGTGTCCTTCGTCCAGCTGATCACGCCTCGCACCGCCGCCACTCCACGGCTCGAGGGGGCGGCGGCGGTGTGGCGCACCGCTGGTGCGCTGCACGTGCTCGGGTCCGTGATCAACATCAGCGCCCTCAACATCGTCGGCGACCACCTGAGCGAGAAGGGGCGACTGAGCCCTCTCAACGCGCTGCTGCTCTCCCGGGGCTTCTCTGCTGCGGCCTTCTGGTCGCCGTTCTGGGGCGCGGCAGCGGCGGCGCTCGCCTACGCTCCCGGAGCGCGCGTCGACATCCTGATGCTGTGCGGACTGACCATTGCCGCGGCGGCGATGCTCTTCAGCCTGAGCATGCTCGTACGGCGGTTCCGGGATCGACTCGACGGGTATCAGGGATACGTGCTGACCTGGCCGACCCTGCGCCTGCCGCTTGTGCTGGTCGTGCTCGTGCTGAGCCTCCACGCGCTCATCCCGGACACGCCGATCACGCGCGTCGTCCTGCTCGGCGCTCTCGGCACGACGGTGGCGGTGCTGCTGTTCACGCGCCCACGTGAGATGCCCGCCGCGCTGCGTCTGCACGCGATGCGCGGCCTTCCGCGGACCTCGGGCGAGATGACTCTGTTCGCGGCTGCGGGCGTGCTGGCGGTGGGCCTCAGCGCGTTCTTCGACGTGGCCGACCTGCCGCTGCCCTTCACGGAGTACTCGGTGCCGGCCGCGTGGGTCGCTACGCTTCTCATGGCATTGATGTCGCTCATCGGCGTGCACCCCGTGATCTCGATCGCCGCCGTCGCCGCGGTGGTCGCCCCGCTCCATCCCGACCCGACCCTGCTGGCGATGTCGGGGATGATCGCGTGGGGTGCGTCCGCCGCGGCCGGTCCCATCTCGGGACTGAACGTGTATCTGAACGGGCGATACCTTGTCGACAACTTCGCCATCGCGAGGGCGAATCTCGTCTATCTGGTCGTGATCCTCGTTCTCGCGTGGCCGGTCCTGTACCTGTGTGAGATATTGACGTGATCGATTTCCGGCGGCCGCAGGGCGCCCGGAGAGGATGAAGGAGAGAGCCTGTGGCCACGATTCGCGAGGTCGCCAAGCGCGCTGGGGTGGCACCCGCCTCGGTGACGCGCGTCCTCAACGGCTATCCCAACATCAGTGACGACCTGCGTGAGCGCGTCATGGCCGCCGTCGCCGAGGTCGGCTACCAGCCCGACCTGGTGGCTGCCGGGCTCCGCCGCGGCTACACGCGCACTGTCGGCGTGATGATCAACGACATCCTCAATCCCGCCGTCGCCCAGTGGGTCGACGTCATCGAAGAGGAGCTCCACGCCGCCGACTACGGCGTCATCCTCGCCCACTCGCGGGGGGAGCACGAGAACGACCTCGCCAACCTGCGTCTGCTCAATCAGCGCCGGGTGGACGGCCTCATCGCCTCGTTCGCGGACGACGAGCACCCTGCTCTCCACGAGGCGATCGCCTCACTGTCGATTCCGGTCGTGCTGCTCGACCGTCAGCTGCGACTCGATCACATCAGCTCGGTCGTCAGCGACCACGACTATGCCGCTCGCGCCCTGGTAGACCACCTCGTCGAGCGCGGGCACCGCAGCATCGCGCTGTTCTCCGGGCAGCCGAACGCCTACCCGAGCCGCGAGCGCATGCGCGCGTTCGCCGCGGCGCTGGAAGCACACGGCCTTCCTGCCCGCGCCGAGCTTCAGGCGGCCGGGCGAGGCTCCGAGCGCTATGCCGCCGAGGCGCTCTCGAAGGTGCTGGAGATGCCGGATCCGCCTTCGGCGGTCATCGTCGGGAACGGCAACAGCTCGGCCTTGGTGGGTGCACTGCACGAGCTCCGGCGGCGCGGTCTGCGCATCGGCCAGGACATCGCGGTCGCGGCGAGCGAGGACAGCGCGATCGCCGAGCTTCACACCCCGCCGATCACGTCCATCGAGCGGGACATCCCCGACGTCGCGCGTCGCGCGGCGCTGATGATGGTGGGAAAGCTGACCTCCGGATCGGGGCAGGCGCACACCGTCGTGCTTCCCACGCGACTGCTCGTCCGGCCCTCCACCGACTGGCAGTACTCCGGACGGTAGAAAACGATCCCGAACTTTTCCGATCGACTCTTGCCAGCGCGCCGATGATCCCCTAGCGTAGGCACAACCCGTCCTGAAAACGGTTCCGAAAGAAGCAAAGATGCTCATGTTCGATCAGGCTCCGCGCACCCGCGCGAACGTGCCCTCCGCCGCCGAATCCGGCGCAGAGCGAGCATTCTCGGGCGCGGGAGGGACGGCGTCGGCTCACGGGGGCTTTGCCGCGCCTTCGGCTGGTATCGATTTCCAAACTCGGCGCGGCGCCCGTCCGGAGCAGATGGGGAGCGTGATCGGATGAGCGGGCTCATCATGACGACGTCCGATTGGTCCGGCGTGGTCGACCCGTCTCTCCAGCGGCTCATCGGTCGCGTGGGCGACGTCCAGACCGTGACGCTCACCCCCGAGCGGCGCGACGCGCTGCGACGCGCCGTCGGCGACCCCGGAGACCGCGGCGCATCGCTGGCCGACTTCTGCCCCGACCCGCTTGTGCTCGCCCTGGCTTCCGGCCTCCCGCGCCCCGCCCTGCTGGGCCGGCTCATCGACGGCGGGAGCGACTGGGAGGACCTGGCCGAGGTCACGCCCGGCGACCTCGTCGCCGTCTCGCGCATCGCCGGGATCGAGGAGCGGGTGACGTCCTCCGGGCGGCGAATGATCCGCACCTGCTACGAGACCGAGTTCCGCGACGAGCGCGGCGCGGTCGTGGGGCGGGCCCGCGGCTACAGCCTCGACTTCGAGGGGGACCGATGACCACCGTGCACAGCGTCGCCTGGGAGAGCGGCCAGGAGCTGCCCGCCGTCGGTCCGATCGCGGTCACGCTCGAAGACGGCGTCCGCTGGGCGGCGGCGACCGGCGACTTCTCCCCCTTCCACTACGACGCCGAAGCCGCCCGGGCTCGCGGCTTCGACGGACCCGTCGCGCACGGCCCCTGGAAGGCCGCCAAGCTGCGCAGCCTGCTGCCGCAGTGGCTCGGTCCTGTGAAGGTCACCCGCTTCTCCGCCCGGTACCTCGCGCCGAACCTCGCCGGAGATCAGCTCACCTTCGGCGGGCGCATCGTCGACGTCCACCCGACCGCGGACCACGCGACGGCCGCTGAATGCGAACTCTGGGTCGTCGGGGCCGACGGACGCACGTCGGTCGCGGCCGACTGCACCGTCACCGCCGTGGAGCGGCTCGATGCCCTGCCGCTCGACCGCATCTCCCAGGCCGTCAAGCTGGGCGAGGTCGCCGGCACGGTGACCTATCGCGTGACCGCCGACGACATTGCGCGCTTCATCGAGGCCGTCGACGGAGAGGCCCCGCCCGTCGAGACGATCGTCGACGCGCCGGCGACCTTCTTCGCCGCGCTCGACCCGGTGGAGCGGCGCGACATCGATCTGGACGGCCTCGTGCAGACGCTGCCCTTCCGCAAGACCGGCGGCGGAAACGCCTTCAACGAGGTGTCGTACGCCCGTCCGATCCGCGCCGGCGACGTCGTGACGGTGACGACGCGCTACACGGAGGTCTACGAGAAGAAGGGCAGCCGCGGCACGCTTCTCTTCCGCGTGCGAGAGAACGAGCTGCGTGCCGCCGACGGCGAGCTCATCGCCACGACGCGCAACGGCCACGTCATGTCCTATGACATCGCCGCGCCCACGGGAGGTGCCGCATGATGACGCTCGCACACGAAGAGCTGGCCGTCGGCACCGAACTCCCGACAGTCGTGCGCTTCACGTCCAACAGGCAGCTGGTCCAGTACGCCGCGGCAGCGCACGACTACTCCGGCATCCACTACGACCGCGGGTATGCGCAGGAGCGCGGCTTCCCGGACGTCATCGTGCACGGCTTCCTGAAGGCGGCGTTCCTCGCCGACCTCGCCGTCGAATGGGCCGGCGCGGGCAGCGCGTTCGAGTCCTTCTCCGCCCGCTACTCCGGTGTCGACCTCGTCGGCGCCCCGATCACCTGCCGCGGGCGCGTCACGGCGATCGACGCCGACACCCGCCGCCTCACGCTCGAGCTGTGGACGGAGAACGCCCACGGCTCCCGCACCACGACCGCCACCGGCGTGCTGCGTCTCCCGAACGAAGGAACCCGATGACCACGAACGAGACAGCCTCGCGCCACTACCGGATCGCCACGCTTCCCGGCGACGGCATCGGCAACGAGGTCGTTCCGGCCGCGATCCGCGTGCTGGACGCCCTGGGCCGGCGCACCGGGATCACCTTCGAGTGGAAGACGCAGGAGTGGGGGTGCGAGTACTTCCTCCGCACCGGCCGCATGATGCCGGAGGACGCGCTCGACGTCATCGCCGACGACGACGCCATCTTCCTCGGCGCGGTGGGCGCGCCCGGAGTGCCGGATCACGAGTCCCTCTGGGGGATGCTGATCCCCATCCGGCGGGAGTTCGATCAGTACATCAACCTGCGTCCGGCACGCCTGTTCGCCGGCGTCCCCAGCCCCCTGTCCGCGGCCACCCCGGAGACGCTCGACATGGCGGTCATCCGCGAGAACGTCGAAGGCGAGTACTCGCGGATCGGCGGACGCCTCTACGCGGGCACGCCCCACGAGCTGGTCGTGCAGGAGTCGGTCTTCACGCGGCGCGGCACCGAGCGCGTCATGGACTTCGCTTTCGAGCTGGCCTCGCGACGCCGCGGCAACGTCACCTCGGCGACCAAGAGCAACGGCATCGTCTTCACGATGCCCTTCTGGGACGAGATCTTCGCCGAGCGCGCGCAGGCGCACCCCGGCGTCGCGACGCAGCAGTACCACATCGACGCCCTCGCCGCGCTGTTCGTGCTCGACCCGGGTCGATTCGACGTCGTGGTCGCCTCGAATCTCTTCGGCGACATCCTGACCGACCTCGGCGCCGCCGTCGCGGGCAGCATCGGCATCGCTCCGTCGGCGAACATCAACCCCGAGCGGCGCTTCCCGTCGATGTTCGAGCCGGTGCACGGCTCGGCGCCCGACATCGCCGGCAAGGGCATCGCCAATCCCATCGGGCAGATCTGGTCCGGCGCGATGATGCTCGACCACCTGGGCGAGGAAGACGCGGCCGCGAACCTGCTCGCTGCCGTCGAAGCGGTCGTGGCCGACGGCGTGAAGACTCCCGATCTGGGCGGCACCGCGACCACGGAAGAGGTCGCCGACGCGATCGTCGACCGTCTGGGTGCGAACGCGTCGTGACCCGAGCCCACTGAACCACGAAAGGAAACACGGATGACCTTCAACGGAGAAGCGATCCTCATCACCGGCGGATCCGGCGGCATGGGCGCGGCGATGGCGCGGCGGTTCGGCGGCAACGGCGCGCGGGTGGCGATCTGCGACCTCGACCAGGATGCCGTCGACCGCACGGTCGCCGAGCTCACCGAGGAGGGGCTCGAGGCGTTCGGCGTCGCCGCCGACACGACCGACCAGGCCTCGATGAAGGCGGCCGTCGAGGGGACCGTCGCGCGGTTCGGCGCCCTGAACGGGCTCGTCACGGCGGCCGGCATCCGGATGACGGCGCAGAGCTTCCTCGACCTCGATCTGGACTACTGGCAGCGGATCTTCGACGTCAACGTGCTGGGCACCTTCGTCGCCATGCGCGCCGCCGCCCCGGCGCTGATCGAGAGCACCGGCGCCATCGTGACGATCGCCTCGGTGACCGCTGCGGCCGCCCGCATGAACCAGTCGGCATACTGCGCGAGCAAGGCGGCCGTCGTGAGCATCACGAAGCAGGTCGCCCTGGAGCTGTCGCCCCACCGCGTGCGGGTCAACACGATCTGCCCGGGAGTGACGGCCACGCCCATGATCGAGCGTGCCGTCCAGACCGACGGACCCCGCGTGCTCGAAGAGAAGGTCAAGGGATCGCTCGAGGCGTTCCGGCCCGGCATCCCGCTCGGACGTCTCGCCACTGCCGACGAGCAGGCGGCGGCCGCCGAGTTCCTTCTGTCTTCGAACGCATCGTTCATCACCGGCGCCGAGCTGTTCGTCGACGGCGGCGTCTCAATGCTCGGCTGAGGAGAGCGCACATGAGGATCATCAAGGGCATCGGCCGCTTCATCTGGCGGCAGAAGATGGTCTCGCTGAGCATTCTGGTGCTCGCGACCGTCCTCGTCAGCGCGCTGTTCGTCCACCTCATCGCGCCGTTCGACCCGTACCTGCAGGACATCAGCCTCCGCAACCAGCCGCCGATGACCGTGGACGCCTCCGGCGGAGTGCACCTGCTCGGAACCGACCCGCTCGGCCGCGACGTGCTGTCGCGACTGATGCTCGGCTCGCAGATCTCGATGTCCGTCGGCGTCGCCAGCGTGATCGTGTCGGGTGTGTTCGGCACGCTTGTCGGCATCCTCGCCGGGTACTTCCGCGGATGGTTCGACGACGTGGTCATGCGCCTGGTCGACCTGCAGATGAGCGTGCCGTCGCTGCTCATCGCGCTGCTCGTGCTGTATGTCCTCGGACCGAGCTTCGTGAACATCGTGCTGGTGCTGGCGGTGACCCGATGGATGGTCTACGCCCGTGTCGCCCGCGGACTGACGCTGTCCCTTCGCGACGAGCTCTTCGTCGAGGCGTCCCGCGCGCTCGGCGCCTCGAGCGTCCGGATCATCGCGCGTCACCTGCTCCCGAACCTGCTCGCGCCCGTGCTCGTGCTCGCCACGCTCGAGCTGGCCGTCATGCTCCTCACCGAGGCGTCGCTGAGCTTCCTCGGCCTGGGCATCCAGCCGCCCGAGTCGTCCTGGGGTCTGATGCTCGCGGAGGGACGCGAGTACCTGACGATCGCTCCGTGGCTCGTGTCGGTGCCGGGTCTGGCGATCCTGCTGACGACGCTCAGCGTCAACATCATCGCGACCTGGCTGCGCGCCCGCACCGCGGGACGCAAGGCCGACCGCAGCATCGCCGAGGAGAAGGACACGACGGTCCCGCCGATCGCCAAGACGCAGGTGGTGCGCACGACATGACCGGACCCCTGGACGGGATCGTCGTGCTCGACTTCACCGAGCGCGTGCAGGGTCCCTACGCGACGCAGATGCTCGGCGACCTCGGCGCCGACGTCATCAAGGTGGAGCGCGAGCACGCCCTGACCCCGGACGGACGGGCGGACGAGCGATACAGCGTGGAAGGGCGCCCCGTTCCGCGCAGCCTCTACCGAGCCACGTTCCTCGCCAACAACCGCAACAAGCGCTCCATCGCGCTCGACCTCAAGTCCGAACGTGGGGCCGAGATCGCCCGCGCCCTCGTGGAACGCGCCGACATCGTCTACGAGAACTTCCGCCCGGGAGCCATGGCCCGGCTCGGACTCGACTACGAGTCGTGCCGTCGCATCAAGCCGGACGTCATCTACGTCTCTGCCACCGGTTACGGCGACGAAGGGCCCTACGTCACCAAGCCGGGACAGGACGTGCTCGTCCAGGCGCTCAGCGGAATGGGCACCATGAACGCCGCCGCCGACGGGCGCCCCACCCCGGTCGGGATGTCGATCTCCGACGTGCTCGGCGGCGTCAACGGGGCAGCCGCCGCGCTCGCCGCGCTCGTTCACCGCCAGCGGACGGGCGAAGGCCAGCGGGTCACCGTCGACCTGCTCGGCTCGGCTCTGGCCGCCATGAGCGAGCACATCGTCCACTTCGCGAACAACGATCCCGGCGAGCCGCAGCGCGGGACCGTCATGCACGGGCACGGCTACATCCCGCCGCCCTACGGCTTCTATGCGACCCGTGACGGCTGCATCGCGCTCTCCAGCGGGCGCCAGATCGCCCAGATCTGCGAGATCGTCGGCCTGCCCGACCTGACGACGGATCCCCGATTCGACACGTGGGAGAAGCGCAGCGCCGCCCGGGCCGAGATGGAGGAGCTCCTCGAGTCGGCGCTCGCGGCCCGCACGACCGACGAGTGGCTGGCGCTCATGGAGCCGGCCGACATCTTCGTCGCGCGCGTCAACTCGATCGGCGAAGCCCTCGCCGATCCCCACGTCGCCGCCACGGGCCGTCTGCTGTCGGTCGACAGCGTCGACGGGCCGCTGACGCTCGTCGCGTCCCCCATCGGGTTCTCGGCCTCGGTGCCCGACCCGCCGAAGCCGCCGCCCCTCCACGGAGCCGACACCGACGACATCCTCGCCGAGCTCGGCCTGACGACCGAACATTCCCTGATCGAAGGAGCTCCCCGGTGAACAAGTTGCGGAGCAGACAGCGCACCGAGCCCACGCCCGCGCCCGTGGCCGCCCCGGCGACGGCGCCGGCGACACCCCGGCCGCTGCTCGAAGTGCGAGACCTCACCGTGCGATTCCGCGCGGAGCACGGGCTCGTGAAGGCCGTCAACGGCATGAACATGTCCATCGGCGAGCGCGAGCGCGTCGGGATCGTCGGCGAGTCGGGCTCGGGGAAGTCCGTCACGGCGCAGGCCCTGCTCGGACTCCTCCAGGGCGCCGAGATCTCCGGGCAGATCCTGTTCGACGGACGCGACATCCTCACGATGCCCGACGCCGAGCTGCGGGCGCTCCGCGGGTGGGACATGTCCTACGTCTTCCAGGACCCGCTGTCGGCGCTCGATCCCGTGCGCACGATCGGCGATCAGGTGAGCCAGCCGCTGCGGCTGCGCGGCGTCCCCAAGAAGGAGGCCCGCGAGCGCGCCATCGACATGCTCGCGAAGGTGGGGATCCGCGATCCTCATCGGCGATACCGCGACTATCCGCACCAGTTCTCGGGCGGTATGCGGCAGCGCGTCATGATCGCGATCGCGCTCATCGGCGAGCCCCGGCTGGTCATCGCCGACGAGCCGACGACGGCGCTCGACGTGCGCGTCCAGGCGCAGGTCATCGACCTGCTCTACACGCTGACGGAGGAGCAGGGAGCGGCGGTCGTCTTCATCACGCACGACCTCGGCATCCTCGCCGGGTTCGCCGACCGGATGCTGGTCATGTACGCCGGGCGAGTCATGGAGAAGGCCCCGACGGATGAGCTGTACTACCGGTCGATCAATCCCTACACGCTGGGACTGCTCGAGTCGCTTCCTCGCATCGACGGGCCGATCCCCGAGAAGCTCACGACGATCGGAGGCCGCCCGCCGTCGCCGTCGAATCTTCCGAGCGGCTGCCCCTTCAGCGCACGGTGCCGCTACGTGCACGACCTCTGCCGCGAGGTCGCGCCGGCGCTCGAGACGCCTGAGAACGGTACCCACCCCAGTGCCTGCCACCTCTCGTCGTGGCTGGCCGAGAAGCCCGGAGTGCTGCGATGACCGACGACATCCTCGAAGTGGAGCACCTCACCCGCGAGTTCTCCGTGCGCGGCGAGACCGTCACGGCGGTCGACGATGTGTCGTTCACGGTGCATCGCGGCGAGGCCCTCGGTCTCGTCGGCGAATCGGGGTCCGGCAAGTCGACGACCGCGCGCTGCGTCCTCCGGCTCATCGAGCCCACGCGGGGAACGGTCCGCATGAACGGCGTCGACATCACGACGCTGCGTCGCCGCGCCCTCAAGGACTTCCGCGCACGCGCGCAGATGGTCTTCCAGGACCCGTACTCGTCGCTCGACCCGCGGATGCGCGTGCGCGAGATCATCGCCGAGGGCATCCGGATCCATCGCCCTCGCGCGAAGGACTCGGTCGTCACCGACGAGATCGTGGAGCTGCTGGAGGTCGTCGGCCTGCGCCCCGACCACCTCGATCGCCTCCCGGCCGCGTTCTCCGGCGGGGAGCGGCAGCGCATCGGCATCGCGCGGGCGCTGGCCGTGAACCCCGAGCTCCTCGTGTGCGACGAGCCGGTCGCGTCGCTCGACGTGTCCATCCAGGCGCAGATCCTCAACCTCTTCCAGGAGCTCAAGGCCACACGCGGCCTCACTCTGCTGTTCATCGCGCACGACCTCGCGACGGTGCGCCACCTGTGCGACCGGGTCGCAGTGATGCAGCAGGGCGCGATCCGGGAGATCGGGACGCGTGAGCAGCTGTACACGAACCCGCAGGACCCGTACACGCAGTCGCTCATCGCGGCGGTGCCCGAGCCCAACCCGATCGAGGAGCGCCGCAAGCTCACCGCACGCCGTGCCGCGGCGGCGGCGAAGGTAGCGGAGGGGGCGGCATGACCGACACCGCC